>NZ_CAWPRX010000168.1:0-241408 GCF_963890365.1 Tychonema sp. LEGE 07196
GAAGTCCCGAACAATTTTTTTTCAATAATAAAGGAACAAATGGAGTCATATTTTAATTGGGTCAACAGGTAAAAAATGAGTAAAATTACTCATTGACAATAGTGCTTTTAGCTTAACTTGTGAGTAATGACCTTATACCATTTTTCTAAAGATATGGTATAGATGAAGTTTTAGCCCCCCCAAAGCATCGGGGGGGGTTGGGGGGGTAATGTCTAGCGCTACTTTATGAAATTGGTATTACTTATTGTGGTAAATCGATCCGACACTATCTGAGAATTCAGTCGATTTTAGATTGAATAATTTTAGTCAACGTAGGGTGCGTCGCCAAGAACAACTCTCGCCCCGCAACTAAAATTAAACGAGTGACGCACCCTACAACTGATAACTTAAGTAAATCGTATTGTGCTATAACGGTTTTCAAGCGTGGTGAGGTATGCCCAATGCCCTGCGCGGGCCAATGCCCAATGCCCTGCGCGGGCCAATGCCCAATGCCCAATCCCGGATAGTACCTCATATGAGAGCTCGAAAGACTATATAACTTAGCAATGAGTTTTAACTCTATTTTTTAGCCTTTAGCCAATAAACAATTAACTCTCCTTTACCTTTAACCGCGATCGCGCCTCTTTCCTCCAATACATACCGCTCTTTTAACTGCTCGCAAACAGCAGAAGTCACTTGAATATATCCCGGTAATCCTTGACATTCCATGCGAGAAGCAACATTAACAGTATCTCCCCACAAGTCATAAATAAATTTTTTAGTGCCAATCACCCCAGCAACTACTGGGCCTGTATTAATGCCAATCCGAATTTGGATGGGTTCGCCCGTGTCGGTTTTAAAATCTGCGATCGCATCCTGCATATCCAACGCCATATTTGCGATCGCCCCTACATGATCTGCCATCGGCACAGGTAAACCCCCCGCCACCATATAAGCATCCCCAATTGTTTTAATTTTTTCCAAACCGTGTTTTTCAGTTAGTTCGTCAAACTTTGAAAAAATTTTATTGAGAAACCTTACCAATTCTAGCGGTGAAATGCTGGCAGCAAGAGACGTAAAATCGACAATATCTGCAAAAAGAACTGTTGCTGACTCAAACCTTTCAGCAGCAGAACCCTCGCCTTTTTTTAAATTTTCAACAATCGCAGCCGGTAAAATATTCAGCAATAAATGATCCGATTTGTTTTGAGCCAGCCGTAAAGCTAGCTCAACATTCTGCCGGTCTTTAATTTCCTTTTGCAATCGATCGACCAACTCTTGTAGTTGTTTAGTTTGGTGTTGGAGTAGTCGTTGCTGATTTTGAATTATTAATTGATTTGCCACACGTGCTAATACTTCTTTACCTTGAAAAGGTTTAGTAATATAATCAACAGCTCCCACATCAAAGGCTTTCACCTTATCTGAAGCGTCATCTAAGGCGCTTAAAAAAATCACGGGAATCGAACTGGTTTTTGGTGAAGCTTTCAAGTTTGCACACACCTCATATCCATTCATTTCTGGCATCATCACATCCAGCAGAACTAGAGTCGGCGGAAACTCCTGCACCGTCGCCAGAGCTCTTTTTCCGTTCAACGCTTTGCGAACCTGATAGCCTTGCTCCGTTAGGATTGTAGATAAAAGCCGCACGTTATCTGGTTTATCATCAACTACTAAAATGGTGGCTGGAATTGTAGGAGACTGATTGCTGTTCATGCGATCGCTAACCGTATTTTTTCAAAATCCAATATATTAAGAGTCACAGGCCTTAATGGCAGACTTCGCTAACTCAATAATATCATCAAACAGGAAATCACGTGCTAAATCAGTTAAAACCTTTGCAGAGGCAGCAAACTCTACAGGCATCCCCTCAATCAACCGAAGAATCTTATCATCGTAGCATTCATGAGCAGCATCATAGATATTATCCAGCCACTCACTAGGCATTTGAGCGAGTTGTAATCCTACGGATTCATTGCTGCCAACCCCACTCAATTCGCTTTCGTTTTCAAGATTATTATCAACAGATTCATCGTAAATATAGCGAAGTTCTAAGTATTTCTCTATGATAGCAAACAAGATTTTAGCCTCAAACGGTTTACGCATAAAATCGTCGCATCCCGCTGCTAAAATAGTTTTTCTTTCCTCTTCAAAAGCGCTAGCTGTGAGAGCGACAATCACCGTTTCTTTTCCGAGAGGATGAGATTTAATTTGTCTGGTTGCTTCATAACCATTCATTACAGGCATCTGCATATCCATCCAAATCAGGTGCGGTTGCCAATCTTCCCATACCTTAATAGCTTCTTGACCATTTTTAGCTTCTCGCACGAGGAAGCCTAGCGGTGACAATAATCTATCTATCACTAGACAATTATCCGCACGATCGTCAACCACCAAAATCCGGTACTCTGGTTGATCTGGTGCTAAACCAATGACTTTTTTATGCGGTTTAAGCATTTGAATTTCGGTGGCATCGGCAAGACCCAGTTGAATATCAAATGAAAACGTACTTCCAAAATCAGGTGTACTGCTGACAACAATATCCCCTCCCATCATTTGGACAAATTTGCGACTAATTGGTAAGCCTAGTCCGCTTCCCTGTTCGGATTTATAACCTGCTTTTGTTTGCTCGAATGGTAGAAATAACTTATTCATTTCTTCTGCAGCAATGCCGGGGCCAGTATCTTGAATTTCAAACTGAAGGTGTAAAGATACCGGGCGAATAGAATTCGCCTTTGCACAATCACAAATCGCAGGGGCAGACTTTTCACATCCCCTGTCGGCGGCTTTTCTTTCCGTGTTTTTTAACTCTACATTTTCAGTAGCCAAATTTTCTTCTACCTTGTTTTTCATTCGCAAGGTAACGCTACCCGTCTCTGTAAACTTAATGGCATTTCCGACAAGATTAATCAAAATCTGGCGCAATTTACCCTCATCTCCATTAACAAAGTACGGTACATTTTGGGCTATTTCAAATTTTAGCTGCAATCTCTTAGATTTAGCTTTCAGTCGAAACATTTCTTCTAGGGTTTCTAGCAGGCGAATTAAATTAAAACTGCTTTCATTAAGTTGAATTCTGCCTGCTTCAATTTTGGACATTTCCAAAATATCATTAATTAGCGAAAGCAAATGTTCCCCGGCGCGATTAATAATTCCTAAGTGTTGTTGGTGTTCGTTGTTTAGGGATGAATCGCGTACCATCACCTGACTAAATCCCAGAATAGCATTCAGGGGAGTACGCAATTCGTGACTCATAGAAGAAAGAAATTCACTTTTGGCGACGTTGGCGGCATCAGCCACTCTGACAGCTTTTTGCAGCGCTGCTTCTGCCAACTTGCGATCGGCAATTTCTGTTTTCGCTTGTTCAAATAGCGTACATTGCTGGATGGCAATTGCTAGCTGTACGGAAATTTGTTTGAGAGATTCTATCTCAGAAGAGTTCCACTGTTTTTGACTGCGGCAGTGATGAGCAATTAGTAAGCCCCATAAATTTTGTCCTTGCAAAATGGGAACTACGAGGTTAGCTTTAATTTGAAACTGGCTGAGTAAATTAATGTGGCACTCTGAAATAGCAGCCGTATAAATATTGTCGATCGCGCGAATGTGTCCCTGTTCGTAAACAGCAACGTAGTCTGTCCGAAAACAAGGATCGTTAATGTCAATTCCTTGAATCGGCATCACACCCATCGCTACCGATTCGACAGCTATAAATCCGCTCCAATCTGGGTTGAATCGGTAAATAACCGTCCGATCAGTTGACAAGAACTCGCGAACTTCTTCAACAGCCACTGTCAGAACTTCTTCTAGGTTAAGAGAAGAGCGAATCCGCTCTTGAATGGAATTCACCAGCCGCTCTCTTTTTAGTTGCTGTAGCAAAGCTGCTTCTGCCTGTTTGCGGTCGGTAATATCTACTCCATAACCAACACACTCCACAGGTATGCCAGCAGCATCTTTGACCAACTTAACCTCATCGTGAATCCAGCGATAACTACCATCTTTGTGCAGTTCGCGGTATTCGTAGGAAATCAATTCTTTTTGCAATATCTGAGCGAAGGCAGTATCTATAATCTCTCGATCCTCGGGGTGAACGAGGCTGTGCCAATCCAGGGAACCATCCACAAATTGTCGCGCTTCGTAGCCCATCATTGAAACAATGTTCTCGCTGACAAATGTTACGTCATAATTCCCCCCTAATTTGCAGCTAAAAATAACTGCCGGAGTAGTAGCCAACAAATATTGCAAGCGTTCGGTAACAGAGCGCAATTTTAACTCTGCTTGCTGGCGATCGCGAGCTTCCCTTTCCAAGGAAGTGTTGGTTTCTGTCAACTGTGCGGTACGCTCTTGCACTTTAATTTCTAAATCTTCATAGGCGCAGCGCAGAGCTAATTCTGCATTTTCACGCACCGCGATTTCCCGCTGTAATTTGATATTAATCTCTTCTAATTCTTGAGGACTTTTTAATGATAAAAACTGCGGAATTAGCCCGAACAGTGTTCCGGCAGTGTAGCAGGAAACGAGGCCAGTCACTCCTTTTTCAATCCCGGACAGCCAATAAGCGGAATGCCACAGCGTCCAAATGTCTATCAAGTGACCCGTACCGCAAAGAACAATAAATGTACTAAATAAAGCAAATATTCCTGAGAACGGAATGTCGCGTCGCTTCAGAATAAAATAAATCAGCATCGCCGGAATTGAATAGTAGGCGATCGCGATTAAAAAGTCGCCGGTTACGTGCAGCCACACCAAAGGCGTTTGCCACAGATAGCAGTGACCGTGCGGCATATACTGAGTTGGAGAAAAGATGTTTTTGACTATTTCCCACATGATTTTTACAGGCAAATTATATTAAGTGCAACACTCTTCTGGTTCTTGTGAGGTGGGTTTTTATAGCCAGCCCTGTCTCTAGGTTGGGGCTGGTTATAATCAACCGCCCTACAAGTTGATTTACAAAAACGGGATGAATCAACATTTACAGCTTTACCAAAACTTTTTCAGCAAAAGTTGCTGGCTGAGGTTGGGATCTTAAGGGAATTTTAATAATAAACTCAGTACCCATCCCAACCTCGGAAGTGCAGCGCAAATAACCTTCATGGCTTTGAATAATTTGATAAGAAATTGCCAAACCCAGACCTGTACCATAACCGATAGGTTTAGTCGTATAAAATGGATCGTAAATTTTAGCGATCGCCTCAGCATCTATGCCGCTGCCATTATCAGCAATGTGAATCTGCACCCACTTGCCGTCAACTACAAGCGTGCGGATGCGAATTGTTAGCCGTTTGCAATGGGCATATTGCAAGCGATCGGGTAAATTTTTCCCCCAACAGTCTTTTTTGACCGAATGCTTCTGCACCGCCATCTGTTCTAAAGCATCAATCGCATTAGAACAAATATTCATAAATACTTGGTTGAGCTGTCCGGCGTAGCATTCCAAATCTGGCAAATTTCCATAGTCTTTAATCACTTGGATAGCCGGACGGTATGGCTGTTCTTTCAGGCGGTGCTGCAAAAGCATTAAAGTGCTGTCGATACCTTCATGAATATTTACCTTTTTCATATCGGCTTCGTCTAAGCGGGAGAAGGTGCGTAAAGATTTAACGATATCTTTGATGCGCTCAGCTCCAACTTTAATCGAACTAAAAATTTTTTGCAAGTCTTCTAAAATAAAGTCGAGTTCGATGCTGTTAATCTTGTCTGCAATTTCCGGTGGAGGAGTAGGGTAATAAGCTTGATAAAACTTAATCAATCCCAAAAGCTCTTGAATGTATTCCCGGGCAGGAATCAGATTACCATAGATGAAGTTAACAGGGTTGTTGATTTCGTGAGCAATGCCAGCTACCATTTGCCCCAAAGAAGACATTTTTTCAGTTTGCACGAGTTGGGTTTGGGCATTTGTGAGTTGTTGTAGAGTGTTTTCGAGCTGCTGAGTTTGTTTTAACAGTTGAGCTTCAGAATGTCGCAATGAAGTTTCAGCCAAGGAGCGATCGCGATTTTCCTGTTGCAAAAGCTCGTTAGCAACCTTTAAAGCTTGCGTCCTTTCAATAACTCGCTTTTCCAACTCCAGCATTAATTGAGAGAGTTCTTCCTGAGCTTGCTTGCGATCGCCAATCTCATTTTGTAAAGCCAAATTTGCCGCCGCCAATCGATCGGGACTGGGGATAGCCAAGATTTTTGGGATTAGTTCCACCAGCACTGCTGCTGTGGATAGCGAAACTAGCGCCGTAATCGCTTTCAGAAAACCAGAGAACCAATAATTAGGATGCCACAGCGTCCATATTTCCATAACGTGGGTAATGCCGCAGCAGACAATAAAAGAGCCAAACAACATGAAAATCCAGTCAAAAGGCACATCTTTTCGCTTCTTGACAATATAAATCAGCGTGATGGGTATCGCAAAATAAGCGCAAGCAATCAAAGCATCAGACAAAATGTGCAGCCCCACCAATCCAGGCTTCCACAAATAGCAATGACCGTGAGGAATAAAATAGTTAGAAAACATTTTATGAACCATTTGTGTGAAATAAACTAGGTTATTTGCTAGCCAATTTTGGGAAAAGGATATTGCCGGACGATTTCCCAACCATCCTGCAACCAAAAGTAAAATTAGACTTTTGGACTGAACACTTGTGATGAGTCGATGCAGCGATTTGAAACTACTTTTAATTAAATTAACATCAATCTATTAATATAGAGCGATGTCAACTGTCACATTCTTACTTTTAGCTTCACGACGAACTGTGACACCTACATGACATTTTGGCCAATTGCTTTGGAAAAACTCAGCGCTGCTACCTGAAAGCTAACCCCGCCAGCGCCTCTTGAAATTGGGTTGCGGCACTCAGCCACCACTCATTCGATTTTAGATTTTAGATTTTAGATTTTGGATTGACCCCGCGGATCGAGGATCGGGCTTGAGGATTTGAGATTCCAGATGCTCCCGATTGATTCCACGGATCGAGCACTTGGCGGGTACCACCTTTGAAATTCGCTTGTCATACAACGGGGCTAGCACAAAATTTAACGGATGTCACGGATTTAACTCGCCAAAAATAACCCTTCTCAAAAACCTGTAGATTCGGGTTGACTCTTCATTAGTGTCACATTTAGCCGCCAGGGACTTAAGTCGCTGCTGAAGGTTTAACTTTAAATTGATGCCAACTCAGCTTTAAATTACATCACAAGTGATAATATCAACTATAAACTTACCGGCAATTGCCAATTATGACCATAGATGAGGTACTACAGCTAACTCGTGCGCGATCGCAAAAAGATTTACATCCCGTACAAGAAATCCTACTCCGCCAAGTTTGGGAAGGAAAGACTTATACAAGCATCGCATCTGCCTCTCATTACGGAGAGCATTACCTGAGAAACATCGCCTCTGGCTTGTGGCAATCTCTCTCTGAAATCTTCCACATACCTATTAGTAAATCCAATTTTCGCTCCTCTATAGAATCGCGTTCCTTAACCGCAGAGGAAGCAGAATTAATTGAAAAATTCACCCGCAGCCAATGCCTAGCAACACCTTTAGAATATCCCGGCTCTCCCGTACCCCTCGGTTCGCCATTTTATATCAATCACCCGCTAATTGAAGAACTAGCCTATCAAGAAATTGCCAAGCCAGGGAGTGTTCTGCGGATAAAAGCTCCCAGGAAGATGGGTAAAAGTTCACTTTTGCTGCGAATTTTAGACCGCGCTAATTCTCTTGGCTACCGAACTGTAAGTTTGGATTTTCAGCAAGCTGAGGAAGCGGTTTTAGACAACCTCGATAAATTTTTACGGTGGTTTTGTGCCAACATCAGCAGGCATCTAGATTTGCCACCTTTATTAGATGATTTTTGGGATGAAGATATGGGCAGCAAAGTAAGCTGTACCATTTATTTGCAGCAATATATATTAACTGAAATAAATCGCCCTTTAGTCTTAGCTTTAAATGAAGTCAATAGAATTTTTGAGTATCCCAAAATTGCCAGAGAATTCTTGCCGCTGCTGCGAAGCTGGCATGAAGAAGCAAAACGGAATAAAACCTTGGAAAAACTGCGGTTGATTGTCCTTCATTCCACAGAAATTTATATTCCTTTAAAGCTCACTGAATCACCTTTTAATGTCGGTTTGCCGCTGCAATTGCCCTATTTTACAGAAGAGCAGATACTTGCTTTAGCGCAGCGTTACGGACTCGATTGGACAGATAGCCCCGATGCCGAGCGGCTGATGGCAATGGTGGGGGGACATCCTTATCTAGTCCGGCTCGCTTTTTACCATCTCTATCAAAAGGCTGTAACGCTAGATATGCTTTTGCAAGAAGCTCCCACCATAGGAGGAATTTATAAAGATTACTTGCGGAATTTTTGGGTAACATTGCAAGCAGATACCGAACTCGCAATTGCCCTGAAACAAGTGGTAAAATCTGAGCGCGGTCTGGAATTAGAGCCAGTAGTAGCTTGCAAATTAGTGAGTATGGGGCTAATTCATATCGATAACAACCGCTGTACGCTGAGCTGCGAGTTGTACCGCCTGTATTTTGGTTCGCCAAACTTTATTTAGTGATTGCCTACCGTAAAAACCTGTGCTGCTGTTAAGTTTAAATCGGGGAACGCGAGGGATTGCACCACATCATCACCTCTATAAAACCCATTTGATATCTATTCTGCGTAAATCTCAGAAACCGGGTTTCTCTCTATATTTCTCGTCACCCAAAAACTCCAAGAATACCCGGTTTCTCGCCCCTTGCGTAAATCTCAGAAACCGGGTTTCTCTCTATATTTCTCGTCACCCAAAAACTCGTAGAAACCCGGTTTCTCGCCCCTTGCGTAAATCTCAGAAACCGGGTTTCTCTCTATATTTCTCGTCACCCAACCCAAAACTCCAAGAATACCCGGTTTCTCGCCCCTTGCGTAAATCTCAGAAACCGGGTTTCTCTCTATATTTCTCGTCACCCAAAAACTCGTAGAAACCCGGTTTCGATATCTATTCTGCGTAAATCTCAGAAACCGGGTTTCTCTCTATATTTCTCGTCACCCAAAAACTCGTAGAAACCCGGTTTCGATATCTATTCTGCGTAAATCTCAGAAACCGGGTTTCTCTCTATATTTCTCGTCACCCAACCAAAAACTCCAAGAATACCCGGTTTCTCGCCATGAGCGTAAATCTCAGAAACCAGTTTTTCTCTATATTTCTCGTCACCCAACCCAAAAACTCCAAGAATACCCGGTTTCTCGCCATGAGCGTAAATCTCAGAAACCGGGTTTCTCTCTATGTTTCTCGTCACCCAACCAAAAACTCAAAGATGTCAAATGGCTTCTATAGCAATCCTCGCATCAGTTGTGTAATTGTTGTAGGGGGAATCCCCCCGTGGTTTCGCCGATAGATAAGGGGTAGGCACGGGGGTACTACCCCTACATATTTTTCTTGAGATTGCTATATTATCAAAGCAAATGCTGTAGAAATCTGAATGTTACCGAGGGATTATAATCAAGTAGGAATGCTGACAAAAACCACACTCAAACTGCCTTTTTTTTTAGTAAATTTTCACCTTTTAACTAACTAATAGATGACATGACCGAGGTAACATACCAAATCGGCGGCAGTCTTGCCAGTGATGCCCCTACATACGTAGTGCGGCAAGCAGATGACCAACTCTATCAAGCCTTGAAAAACGGCGAGTTTTGTTACGTCCTCAACTCCCGTCAAATGGGCAAATCTTCGCTGCTGGTACGCACCTTCCATCGACTGCAAGCAGAAGGATTTCAATGCAGTACGATCGACATGACGCGCATCGGTACCGAAAATATCACGCCTTTACAGTGGTATAAAGGAATCGTTGGCGATTTGTGGCGCAGCTTCAATCTCTTAGGAAAAGTGAATTTAAAAACTTGGTGGAAAGAAGAAGAAGTTTCCTTTTTGCAAAGATTGAGCTATTTTATTGAAGACATTTTGTTAGCTAAGTTTCCTGAAGACAAAATTTTTATATTTGTCGATGAAATTGATAGCATTCTGGGATTGGATTTTGCCGTCGATGATTTTTTTGCTTTAATTAGGTATTGTTACAACCAAAGAGCCATCAATCCCGAATACAACCGGATTACCTTCGCCATTTTCGGAGTAGCCACACCCAGCGATTTAATCGCCGATAAAAATCGAACTCCTTTTAATATCGGACGAGCGATCGATTTGCAGGGATTTCAATTGGAGGAAGCACAGCCACTAGCGAAAGGATTAAAAAATGTAATAACCAATCCGCCAGCAGTTATCAAAGAAATCATAGCTTGGACTGGAGGACAGCCATTTTTAACTCAAAAAATATGTGAATTGGTGGTAAGAACTGCTAGAGAATCCCGCAGCGGCGATTTAAAAATACCACCGGGAACAGAGGGATTTTTTGTGGAATCGTTGGTGCGGGATAAAATCATCGATAAATGGGAATCGCAAGACGAGCCGGAGCATTTCAAAACTATACGCGATCGCCTCCTCCGTGACGAACAACGCGCCGGCAGATTGCTCGGCATTTACCAGCAAATATTGCAAAGCGCAGGGGCGGTGGATGGTGCGTGCGGGCCCGTCGCCTCCGATGATAGTCGCGAACAAATCGAACTTATTTTAAGTGGATTGGTAGAAAAAAAGCACAATTTTCTGCAAGTTAAAAACCGAATTTATCAAGAAGTATTCGATTTCAATTGGGTAGAAAAAAAATTAATATCTCTGCGTCCTTACTCGCAAAACTTCGATGCGTGGTTGGCGGCAAAACAACAAGATAAATCGCGGCTATTGCGCGGAAAAGCATTGATTGACGCTCAAAATTGGGCGCGAGGCAAAAGTTTAAGCGACCTAGATTATCAGTTTTTATCCCAAAGTGAAAAATTAGACCGAATCGAGGTGCAACAATCACTAGAATCAGCACGACTAACAGAAGTTGAAGCGCGACTGCTCGAACAGAAAAAAAATGCCAGACGACAAAAATACTTTATAGTGACACTGAGTATGGCATTAATCTTAGCTGTAGCATTGGGAGCGATCGCCTTTTCACAATATCATCAAGCCACTCAAAGCCAACGCAACGAAAAAATTGGTAAAATTCAAAGCATAACACGGTATTCCGAAGCCCTATTTGCCTTAGATAAGCGGTTAGATGCCTTAATAGAAGCCCTCAAAGCCCGAAAAGAACTACAACTATTAAACGGCACAGATCGCCCGACAAATGGCATGGTTGAATCGGCGCTACGTCGGGCAATTTATGGAGCAATTGAATACAACCGTTTTTCAGGCAATAGTGGTTGGATCAATGCCTTAGCCATTAGTCCTGACGATGAGATTATCGCTGTGGGGACAAGCGACGGAGACGTGCAAATTTGGCATCAAGATGGCAGATTAATTCGCACCTTCAAAGCACATATAGCACCCGTTATCGGAGTTGCCATCAGTCCCGATCGCCAGCTTATCGTTTCGGGGAGTGGAGACTTAACAATCAAACTCTGGCAGCTTAACAGTAGCACAGATAAAGCAGCACTACCTCTACACACTCTCACAGGACATAAAGCTCCAATTTACAGCGTCAAGTTTAGCCCAGATGGAGAATTAATTGTCTCAGCTTCCCAAGACAGTACGGTGAAACTTTGGCGGCGCAATGGCACGTTGTTCAAGACACTAACAGGGCATCTTGGCGTAGTCAGAAAAGCAGTTTTTAGCCCAGATGGAGAGTTAATTGCCTCCGCTTCTGAAGATAGCACGGTGAAAATCTGGCGGCGCGATGGCACTTTGTACAAAACGCTTTCACAAAATCAATCTCCAGTCTTATCCATTGCCTTTAGTCCTAATAGTAATACCATTGCTGCCGGCACTGGAGACGGTACTATTAAACTCTGGCACCGTGACGGCACTTTGTTAAGGACAATTGCCGCCCATGACGCGGGAATTCAGGCATTAGCTTTTAGCCCCGATGGAGAAACGATCGCCTCTGGTTCTGATAACCAAATACTCAAACTCTGGAACATTGACGGCACCTTACTCACCACAATCAAAGCACATAACAGCGCAATTAGCGATCTTTCATTTAGTCACAATGGCGAATATCTCGCATCGACTTCTTTTGATGGCACTGTTAAACTCTGGAAATTTAGTAACTCCTTGCTGACAATTCTGCGGAGACATACTGCTGGCATTTGGGGAGTCGCTTTAAGCAAGAATCAACAGTTAGTTGTTTCATCAAGCGGAAACGAGGTTCTTCTTTGGCACAGAGACGGTAAGTTACTGAGGCGATTTGAGGGGCCTAACTCTGCGTTTAGTGGTGTTGCCATCAGCCCCGATAGTAAAATTATTGCTGTAGCTAGTGCGGACAAAGCCGTTAAACTTTGGAGTGCTGATGGTACTTTATTGAAAACTCTCCCAGGAGGAGTGGATATGAGGAGAATCGTTTTTAGTCCTGACGGCAAAATCATTGCTTCTTCCAGTGGTGATAGAACAGTCAAACTTTGGCGGTTAGACGGAACCGAATTGACTGCTCTGAGAGGACACAAAGCTGGGGTGTGGGGGGTAGCTTTTAATCCTGACGGGGAGATTATTGCCTCAACAAGTGGAGACAAGACCGTTAAGCTTTGGCGGCTGAATGGTAAGTTAATTAAGACCCTTCAAGGTCACAGCAGTTTAGTTTTTGGTGTAGCTTTCAGCCCGGACGGAGAGGTAATTGTTTCGGCGAGTGATGACAAAACGGCTAAACTTTGGAGTCGTGATGGTAAGTTGCTACACACTCTCAAGGGACATACCTCTGGAATTTGGAGTGTGGCTTTTAGTCCTGACAATAAAACGATCGCGACAGGGGGTAGTGACGGTACGATCAAACTCTGGCAACGTGACGGTACTGAGATTACAACCCTGATGGGACATAGCGCACGGGTGGGGTCTTTAGCTTTTAGTTCTGACGGCAAAACTCTTGCTTCTGGTTCTGAGGACAAAACGGTAATTCTGTGGAATTTAGAGCGGAGTGTAGAGTTAGATCGGGTACTAGCGTCTGGTTGCGATCGCGTGCGGGATTATCTGCGAACAAATGTTGATGCGAAGGAGGAGGACAGACATTTGTGCGATCGAGTGGGCGATCGCTAAAGTCTCAAAAACCATGAACTCAAAACCATGAACAATTACCAATATCAAATCGGTGGCAGTCTCGCCAGTGATTCACCCACTTATGCCAAACGAAAAGCAGATGACCAACTCTATCAAGCCTTAAAAAACGGCGAGTTTTGTTACGTCCTCAACTCCCGTCAAATGGGCAAATCTTCGCTGCTGGTACGCACCTTCCATCGACTGCAAGCAGAAGGATTTCAATGCAGTACGATCGACATGACGCGCATCGGCACCGAAAATATCACGCCTTTACAGTGGTATAAAGGAATCGTTGGCGATTTGTGGCGCAGCTTCAATCTCTTAGGAAAAGTGAATTTAAAAACTTGGTGGCAAGAAGAAGAAGTTTCCTTTTTGCAAAGATTGAGCTATTTTATTGAAGACATTTTGTTAGCTAAGTTTCCTGAAGACAAAATTTTTATATTTGTCGATGAAATTGATAGCATTCTGGGATTGGATTTTGCCGTCGATGATTTTTTTGCTTTAATTAGGTATTGTTACAACCAAAGAGCCATCAATCCCGAATACAACCGGATTACCTTCGCCATTTTCGGAGTAGCCACACCCAGCGATTTAATCGCCGATAAAAATCGAACTCCTTTTAATATCGGACGAGCGATCGATTTGCAGGGATTTCAATTGGAGGAAGCACAGCCACTAGCGAAAGGATTAAAAAATGTAATAACCAATCCGCCAGCAGTTATCAAAGAAATCATAGCTTGGACTGGAGGACAGCCATTTTTAACTCAAAAAATATGTGAATTGGTGGTAAGAAGTGCTAGAGAATCCCGCAGCGGCGATTTAAAAATACCACCGGGAACAGAGGGATTTTTTGTGGAATCGTTGGTGCGGGATAAAATCATTGATAAATGGGAATCGCAAGACGAGCCGGAGCATTTCAAAACTATACGCGATCGCATTTTGCGAAACGAACAACGCGCAGGCAGATTGCTCGGCATTTACCAGCAAATCTTACAAGGTGTGGAAGTGCCAACAGATGACAGCCGAGAGCAAATCGAACTGCTACTATCGGGATTAGTCGAAAAAAAAGCAGGATTGCTGATAGTTAAAAACCGGATTTATCAAGAAGTATTCAACTTCTACTGGCTAGAAAAAAAATTAATATCGCTGCGTCCTTACTCCCAAGCATTCGATGCTTGGATCGCTGCCAAACAAACAGATTACTCCCGACTGTTGCGCGGACAAGCTTTGAAAGATGCTCAAAGTTGGGCGCAGGGAAAAAGTTTGAGCGATTTGGATTATCACTTTTTAGCTGCTAGCGAAGAAATAGACAGGCGAGAAGTTCAACAAGCTTTAGAAGCCGAACGCAGCAAGGAAGTGGAAGCGCGACTCAGCGTCGAGAAAAAAAATGCCAGACGGCAAAAGTGGTTTATTGCTGCACTCTCTTTGGCATTAGCGATCGCCCTCTTTCTCGGAACAGCAGCATTCTGGCAATATCGAAGAGCTACCATAAGTGAAATAGAAGCGATCGCCACATCCTCCGAAGCCCTCTTCACCTTAGAGCAAAAATTAGACAGCCTCATTGCCGCCATCAAAGCCAAGCGCAAACTGCAACAACTCGGTGGGGCAAATCCCGAACTAGAAAATCGCGTGCAATTATTACTAGAGCAGGCCGTTTATGGAGCGTCGGAGTTCAACCGCTTGTCAGGACATCAGGCGACACTGTATAGATTAGCAATCAGTCCCGACGCTGGAACCATTGCCTCTGCAAGTACAGATAACGAGGTCAAACTCTGGCAGCGAGATGGCACCCTGATTACGACTCTTCCCCACAACGGTATAGTGTGGAGGATGGCTTTTAGCCCCGACAGCAAACTCCTCGCTTGCGCCAGTGGAGAGGGCAAAGTTAAAGTTTGGCAGCAACAGGGAACGTCTTGGCAGAGCCCGAAACTCCTGCACAGCCTTGAGGGACACAGCACCGAGTTTAACGGTGTGGCGTTCAGTCCAGATGGCGAGACTTTAGCTGCATCCGGTGAGAATAACACCGTTAAACTCTGGAACAAAAACGGCAATTTATTAACCATTCTCGATCGCACCGATGCGGTGAGGAGCCTGAGCTTTAGCCCCGACGGGGAAATGCTCGTTAGCGGAAGTGCGGAGGGGACGATTCGATTGTGGAAAAAAGACGGCTTATTCTGGGACACAGTAAAGTTACTGCGAACGTTTCAAGGGCACAGCGCTGCCATTTGGGAGGTCGAGTTCAGTCCTGACGGCGAGATATTTGCCTCCGCCAGCATGGATAAGACTGTTAAACTTTGGCGCTCCCATACCCCGTCAGACGAAGAGTTACAGCCCCTGCGAATCCTTAAGGGTCACGCATCGGGCGTTGAGAGTGTAGATTTCAGTCCTGACGGTGAGATTGTCGCCACAGCCAGCGGCGATCGCACAATCAAATTTTGGAGCAAAGACGGCAAAGATATCAGAACTTTTGCAGGACATCGCGGTGCCGTATGGAATATCGATTTCAGTCGTGACGGCAAATCAATTGCTTCGCTGGGTATAGGAAATGCTGTCAAACTTTGGCAGCCAAAAAACATTTTTTTCTGGCCCCTGCTAGGTCACGACGCTGCTGTTTATAGAGCTGCTTTCGCTCCTGACGGTAAAATCGTCGCCACTGCCAGTACAGACGGCACGGTGAAACTTTGGCGCGTCGATGGGGCAGGCACGGGGGCACTGCCCCTACGGACGCTTAAGGAGGGTACAGGGGGGCTTTGGGATGTGGCATTCAGTCCTGACGGTAAACTCATTGCTTCAGGGGGCGAAAAAACAGTTAAACTCTGGCACAAGGATGGCAGATTTCTGAGAGAAATCAACGCCCACAAAGGTGTAGTTTACGGAATTGCTTGGAGTCCTGACGGTAAAATTATTGCCTCCGCAAGCTCAGACGGCACGGTAAAACTCTGGCAGCCAGACGGCGTGTTAGTGCGAGTTCTGAAGCTAGATGGCAGCGGCTTCTGGAGTGTGGCCTTTAGCCCTGATGGAAAAGCTTTAGCCGCCGTCGGTAGCAGCGGTACTCTCGCTATCTGGAAGCCCGATGGCACTTTGTTGCAGGCGATTGATGCCCATCAGGCTATGATTATGGGGGTCAGTTTCAGTCCCGATGGCAAGACAATCGCCTCAGCCAGTACAGATGGCACCGCCAAACTTTGGAAATTAGAGTCCTCAGACACCTCAGTTCCTCACAAAACAATGCTCCTGCGAACGCTTAAAGGTCACACACAGGCAGTGCAGGGAGTTTCCTTTAGCCCGGATGGTGAAATCGTTGCTACGGCAAGTCTGGATAACACGGTGAAACTCTGGAATAAAAACGGCAGGGCAGGCACGGGGGCACTGCCCCTACGGACGCTCACGGGACATAGAGGTTTGGTGACAAAAGTTTCCTTTAGTTCCGACGGCACTTTCCTTGCCTCCGCCAGCCACGACCAAACGGCGATTTTGTGGAATGTGAAGCGAATTCTCAATACAGATCCGCTGGCTTTTGGTTGCGACTGGGTGCGGGATTATTTGCGAACAAATGCTGATGTGAAGGAAGAGGACAGACATTTGTGCGACTATTTCTCCCCAGGAGTTCATAGGAGGGAATAATTATGAGTAAACTCGAATATCAAGTCGGCGGAAGTCTTGCCACCAATGCCGGAACCTATGTGATGCGAAAAGCAGATTCGCAACTCTACGAAGCTTTAATAGCCGGTGAGTTTTGTTACGTCCTAAACTCCAGACAAATGGGAAAATCTTCCCTATTAGTCCGCACCCTACACCGACTAAAATCGCAAGGCTATCAATGCACTACCCTCGATTTAACCCGCACTGGCAGCGAAAATATTACCCCTTTGCAGTGGTATAAAGGAGTCGCCGCCGAACTGTGGCGCGGCTTCAATCTTTTAGGGAAAATCAATTTAAAAACTTGGTGGCGAGATGAAGAAGAAGTTTCCCTGCTGCAAAGATTGAGTCATTTTATAGAAAATATCCTGCTCGTTCAATTCCCCCAAGATAAAATTTTTATCTTTGTCGATGAAATAGATAGTATTTTAGGCTTAGATTTTCCCGTTGATGACTTTTTTGCCTTAATTCGGTTTTGCTACAACCAACGCGCCCTTAATCCAGAGTATAATCGCCTTACCTTTGCCATTTTTGGAGTCGCTACCCCTAGCGACTTAATTGCTGACAAAAATCGGACTCCATTTAATATTGGAACGGCAATTGATTTGCCAGGATTTACCTTTGAGGAAGCGCAGCCTTTACTGGCGGGATTAGAAACAAGTGTAAACAATGCAGTGCCTGTTTTAAAAGAAATCTTAAATTGGACTGGCGGGCAACCTTTTCTTACGCAAAAGCTTTGCAACATAGTAGCGAATATTAGTCAAGAGAATGATAGCCAAATTTTAACTATTCCCCCAGGAACGGAGGCATTTTGGGTGGAAAATTTAGTGCGATCGCGCATCATCGACCACTGGCCAGCCTGCGACGAACCAGAGCATTTGAAAACAATCCGCGATCGCATCCTTCGCAACGAACAAAAAACCAGTAGATTGCTCGGAATTTACCAGCAAATCTTACAATCAGAACCCCCCCTAACCCCCCCTTGGCAAGGGGGGGGACAAGAGGATTTATCCCTAATTCAAGGGGGGTTACAAGAGGAATTGCCTGCCAAGAATAAAAAAGTTAGAGTATTAGTTGATGCGGCTCAATCTGTGGGGGTTTTGCCTTTGAATTTGATTGACTCTGGGGTTGACTTTTATGCTTTTACTGGTCACAAATGGTGGGGCGGCCCGGAAGGTTTGGGGGGACTTTATGTGAGTGCTGAAGCTTTGGCAGATTTGCATCCGGTGTTTATCGGTTGGCGGGGAATTGTGACGGATGCTAATGCTAAAGTCCTTGGGTGGAAGTCTGGATCGCAGCGCTATGAAATTGCGACTTCGGCTTATCCTTTGTATGCGGGTTTGCGGAGTGCGATCGCCCTGCAACATGAATGGGGTACGATCGAGAAAAGGTATGCAGAAATTTGCCGTTTGAGTAAGTATCTCTGGGAATGTTTGTCGGAACTTCCCGATGTAGAATGTTTGCGAAAATCTGCGCCGGAAGCTGGTTTGGTTTCGTTTAGATTAACTAACGGGATGCCGCACAAGCAGTTAGTTGATTTGTTGGAGAAACAGGGAATTATGGTGCGGACAATTCTTTCTCCTGATTGCGTGCGGGCTTGCGTTCACTATTTTACCACGGAGGTGGAGATTGATACGTTGGTTGGGGCGATCGCAACTCAAGTAGTATAGGCCGGGCGAGTTTATTTATAGTCTTGGACGCACGGGTAGTCAGAAACCGGATTTTTGCAAGAATACTTGGTTACAGCTACAGAAACGGCCAAAAACCCGGTTTCTTTGGTTTGGATGTGTAAGTCGCGTTAAATTTAGTTAAACAAGGAGAAAGTTCTGTCAACAAACAGCGAGTATTACATACCAGAATTCTCTCTGACACAACAAACAATAAAGGGAGAGGATATCCCCTTACCAGATCCGCTAGCAGAAGGAAGACCCCATACAACACTTGGAAGAAGAGATGGAAGTAATAATATTTGTTACCGCCAGTCAGCAACCTTTCCTTCATCAACTTGGCCGAAAGCTAATGGCTATGATGTGCCTTGGGGTAGAGTCGATTGGACGGATCACGATCGCCCATCCGATCATCCCAACCCCCATATCCACGAATTCCGCTACAATTGGGAACAGAAAAGATGGGAATCTGGATTGCAACAATTTTGGTGGTATCGCAGAGATGTTGATTAACTAAAGGAGAAATTATGGATGCCTGTTTTGAAATATTACTTTCGACAAGACAGACTCTTGAGTATTTAGAATGTCATCAGGAAACTTTTACTTGGGGTGATGTAGAATATCCCCAAGGTGAAAAATATTACCTTTGGGGCAAATATATAAAATTAGTAGAGCGGGAAATTCCGCCCCATATAATCAAGCGCTTACCCCCCGCTTATGGAAGTATGCAATGGCTGAATTTTTCCGTGCAAGGGAAAGCATTAGACTTGTTAGAATCCGAGGTGAATGGTTCAGAGATAGATTGGGAAGGCAAAAGTTTTGATGATTTTCTCAAGTTTATTTTGACTGAGCAATCTCAATGGGTTGTGGTATTTGAATGGCACTGCGATCGCATAGATAGTCTATATCAGCAGAATGTTAGTGAGTGTATTGGTCAGATTAAAAATAACTTGAAATGGGACAATAATAGAGAGGGATTTATTGTACTATCTGTACCGGAAAATGAGGTTGACTCATCTGCGATCGCGGGCGAACTTTCTGAACAAGATCAATTTGTTACTTCATTCCCCACAGCAACTCCACTATCAATCTCATTATGAAGATTCTCAGGCGCGATCGCTTCAACCAACTCCTCAAGGGAATACCGCCGACGAGTTACGGGTTCGATAATTTTCTTAGCGTCAATACAGGCATCTATTTCCTGAGAGTGGGCTGCATAAAAAGCGAGAACATCGTTCACTTGAGCTTCACTTAAATCATACTCAGCGGCAATTTGGTTTGGCGAAAAACCCCATTTCTGGGCTGCAATAACTACTGTTTGCACGCGCAAGCGAGTGCCGCGCAAAACGGGGACGAATTCGTCGCTAGCGCCCCGCACATAGGTAATTTCAGGAAAAGCGCGATCGTCTGATTTATCCAGCCCCGTTAACTTCATGCTTTTACAATAACAACGGGTCTATTTTAGCTTGTACCTCTTCAATTACATCTTGAGATACAGACTCAACCAATCGAATACCGCGAGCTTTCCAGTCTAAACACTTAATTTGATCTGCAAGAATTACCCCCTGAACTTTCAATCCAGCCGGTAGGATAACTTCAAAAGGATATCTTTTTTGTTGTTTTGTAATAGGCATGAATAGAGCTAAGGAGCTTTTCTCGTTGTATGAACGAGGCGACAGCACAAAAGCAGGTCTAAGTCCTTTTTGCTCGTGTCCCTTAGTTGGATCAAAGTCTAAATAAACGATATCGCCTCGACTCGGAACGTAGGGATTTGATTGTGTCACCAAACTTCGTTCCCCACAGCAACTCCAGTATCAACCTCAGTATGAACATTCTCTGGCGTAATTGCCTCAATTAGCTCCTCAAGCGAATACCGCCGACGAGTAATAGGCTCGATCGTCAGTTTGCCATCTATCAAGACAAGCTGCACTTGGGAACCCTCAGCCAAATTAATCTCTTTAGCTAAATTCTGTGGAATCCGAATAGCAAGACTGTTTCCCCACTTTGCGATCGTCGCAACCATAGCCTGAACCTCTAGCTAGTGATAGAACTCTGAGTAATTTACCCTTTTTAAAGAAATGTATATACAGCGTATCTACAGTGTAGCGACTAAGCGGACGTTTGACAAGCAAAATTTGATAAATCAAGTAAATCGCCCTTTCAGCCAAAAACACCAAAGGTCGATCGCCCTTTTCACCTAAATCAATCTCGATTTACCCACTCAAACAAAAAAAAACCGGGTTTTTACTTAATCTGTCGTCTTCAACGCAGTATTCTCGCAAAAACCCGGTTTCTCAGATCCTAATTAATGAGAATGGCCGTGATCGTGAGAATGTCCGTGCCCGTGAGAATGGCCGCCATGAGAATGGCCGCGATCTCCATGAGAATGACTGTGCTCGCCGCGTGCAACCAAACTCGGATTAACAGCAACCGCAGTCTCACTCAACAACGCTTCAATCTGCGGATTTGCCCACTCCGCCGCCATTTTCAAGAACTCAGGACGATCGTTCACGCAAGGCAATTTGCGGTAAGTTACTCCTTGACGCTGTTTCTGCAAAGACTCAATAACATGGTCAACATCTAACAAAGTTTCGTGATTTTCTGTCGCAAATCCGATCGGCATAAACACGATCGCAGTTGCACCCAAATCAATCAAATTCTTCGCAGCCAACGTCGCATCCGGCTGAGTCCACTCAATCAGCGGCGTGTCATGGTTCAGCCAACCCACCGAAATCAAAGGATAGCGATACATCAAACGTTCCCGCACGCGATCGTACAAAGCCTGACTTTCCACAATACCCGAAGTAAAACCCTTCGCCTTGTGCGGACAACCGTGATTCATCAGCACAATCCCAATCTGAGAAGGCAAATGCGCCACAGCCAAATCGTTCTTAATTTCCTCTTCCACCATATCAGCCATTAGCTGAATGTAAGCCGGTTCATCGTAAAAAGAAGGAATGTAGCGCTGTCCTTTTACCCAATGTTCGCCGCCATCAGTGGTTTTGACTAAAGCATTATTCACCTGTTCCACTGCAATGCCGCTAGTGAAAATAGAATCAACTACCAACAGCGGATAAATCAGGATTTTATCAAATCCTTCCGATTTAATTTCGGCAATTACTTGTTCCGGCAAAAACGGCGCGCAAAAGTTAAAAGCTTTGAAAACTTTTACTTTATCGCCCCATTTTTCCTGCAAATTCTTTTCAATTCCGGCGCGCTGCTGTTCAAAAATAGCATTGTGCGGCGAAACAAATTGACCGTGTTGGTGACTCCACTCGTGCAAGTCAAAAATTGCTAAAATCTTCGCCAGCGGCGGATAAATCCAAGTCGGTACCGGCGCGAATTTGGCGGTAAGTAAATTTAAAGCTTGTTCGTTGTAGTTGGCAAAATCGTCGTAGCTTTCGACTTCGCCGTAACCCATCAGCAAGACTGCAACGCGATCGTTACTTGCGGGTGCAGCAGATGTTTTTAACTCAATTTTTTCGGGAGAAGCAACCACTTTGTATTCCTCAATTTGAATTTTTTTAAGAGTCGCAGCAAGGATGAACCAGAATTGCGAAAAAAATCTGGTTTCTCGGCTGCCCGGATATCCCCATTATCCCGTAGTCCGCCAGGGGTTTCGGCTAGCGTTAAGTTTTATGTTTTCTTAAGACTTCCTCACCTTGCCTCCAGTTTCGGTGTTTCGGAGCGTTCCCAGCGTTTATTGTGGGGGGATACTCTTCAAACTCGACTCTGTTATTAGTTTAACATCCTATCCCCCTGGATAGCATATAATTAGTTAGGGTGTACAATTAAGTAAAGTTATGTTAAGCTGATAATTAATATTATTGAAGCAAGATGAGACTGGTAATTTGTCCGGGAGTTCACGACCCAAAACTAACCGATCGCTTCCTAGCGGGACTTTCGGAGGTGTGGGAACCAGACAATCTTCGGCAAAATACCCAAACATCTTACCCTGTCAAGATTTTTCCCGCTCATAAACACCCGCCTTTTTCAGCGCTTGACATATTTCACTTTTTATGCAGTCAAGAGTTGACCGGAGAAAGTTTAGTATTTGTGAGCTTTTCGGCAGGAGTAGCCGGGGCGATCGGGGCCGCATGGATGTGGCAGCAACTAGGCGGCCAAGTCGGGGCATTTTTTGCCCTAGACGGCTGGGGAGTACCCCTAGGGGGCAATTTTCCCATCCACAGGCTCAGCCACGATCGCTTCACGCACTGGAGTTCAGCCATTCTCGGCAGCGGTGGAGACAGCTTTTATGCAGATCCAGCGTTAGCGAAGCCCTCAAAGAGGATCGCACATTTAGATTTATGGCAAGATCCCCAAACCGCCAAAGGCTGGCACATCAGCCACACAGCCGCCGGCACTGAGACAGCCGCACCCACAACTGCAGCAAAATTTTTAGTCCACCTATTGAAACAGTACGGAGTCCAATCAGTTGTTTAATTTTAATTTAGTATCATCGGCGATCGCACCTATTGTCACGGTTTCTAGTCTAGAAAATCCTCTTTCTTCAGACAGAAAAAACAGCATCAAACAGTGGCTAATATTTTGTGCCTCAGCATTTTTAGTCTCAATTCCCGTCTTCGTGCAAGCACCCTTAGTTCGCTTGTATCCCACCATCAGCTTGCTTTCCACAATTCCCTGGTTCGTCCTCAGTTTAGTGCTAATTTTTCGCCCCAAAACCCAACTCTGGGGAGATTTATTATTAGGATTTGCCGGATGTTGGCTGGCTGGTTCCATCTATTGGGGCTGGTTTAGATGGGAACCTATTTTACATCTACCTATAGAAGCAATTGGGTTGCCTTTTGCTATTTGGTGCTTGAACAAATCTTGGGGAAAAGTTGGCAGCTATTTTTACTTGGGTTCGCTATTTGGTACTGCAATTACTGATTTATATTTTTATTTGACTGGGTTGATGCCTTACTGGCGGAAAGTTATGTACGCAGAACCGGAATTCGCTATGCCGATTTTTCAAAGTGCGATCGGGCAAATTGACACTCCTTGGGGCATAGGCTGCGCTCTACTTTTAATTGCTGTATTGCTAACCGTGGGTTTGTTGAGTTTGCGCGACGCACAATTGCACTGGCGCGCCTTCAGCGGTGCTGTTTTGAGCACGCTTTTGGTAGATGGTTTGTTTTGGCTGGCTGCTTCTGCTGTTTGAGATTTTTGACCGCAGATTTGGGCGGATTGACGCTGATTTTTTGATAGTTCGTTTGTCTGGTTTGTCTATTAATTTTGACTTGAGATTTTTGGGGATTTTTGACCGCAGATGTTGGTGGATCGATATCGTGTCCGGTCGATTCACAACAAACCGATGTTGACTGTTCGCTCGATCTAAGTCACAGTTTGATCGGGATTGCTTGGATTCCCGATTAACCGCTGATTTTTACAGTCCACCAGCCAATCTAACTGCTTCTAATTTATTGATTTTTTTGACAGTAAATTTTCTTTTAATCTTTTCCTGCTTGCATGATATGAGTTATGCTCGCCTCAGAGGCGATCGCCCGATCGCTCCTAAAGCAATCTTTAAGTGATTTGTAGGACTACTCGCTACCAGGCAAAAAGGTCGGCAGAACGTCTGGATATGCCCTGTCAGGCAGAACGATGAGTTAAAATCTAAAATCTAAAATCTAAAATCTAAAATTAAGCTCATGGCTTTCATTTCAATTGGCGGTGTAGAACATTATTACGAGTGGATAACCGCAGACAACAGCGCCCAACCCAGCGGCAAACCAGTAATGGTATTTCTCCACGGTTGGGCCGGCTCGGCGCGCTACTGGGAAAGCACGGCGCGGGCTATGGCTGATGATTTTGATTGTTTGCTGTACGATATGAGAGGTTTTGGTCGATCGCCCTTGCCGCCATCACCACCTGAGTCTAGCTACGAACTCGAAACCTACGCCCGCGACTTAGCCGAATTATTAGAAGCTTTGAATTTACCCCGCGTCTTTCTCAACGCTCACTCTACAGGTGCATCGGTTGCGACTTTATTTCTCAACCTTTATCCCGAAAAAGTAGAAAAAGCAATTCTTACTTGCAGCGGGATTTTTGAATACGACGAGAAAGCCTTTACAACTTTTCATAAATTCGGCGGTTATGTCGTGAAATTTCGGCCGTCTTGGCTGGCTTCTATCCCGTTTGCCGATCGCATCTTTATGGCCCGGTTTTTGCGCCAATCTCTCCCTACAGAGGTCAGTCTGGCGTTTCTCAAGGATTTTTTAATGGCAGACGAAGAAGCTGCTATTGGTACAATGGTGACGGCCGTCAGCAAAAGAGCTGCCGAGGAAATGCCCGAAGAATTCGCACGGTTGAGCGTTCCCACGCTGCTTGTAGCCGGAGAATTCGATCAAATTATTCCCGCCGTCATGGGAGAACAAGCAGCCTCCCTCAGCAAAAAAGTAGAATTTGTTATAATTCCCAATACGGCTCATTTTCCGATGTTGGAGGATGCCGCAACATATTTGCAGCGAATCCGAGACTTTTTGCCTGCAGCGGTTTAGTTTAGTTGTTGTTGGTTTAATGTACGATCGGAAAAGCCAGCTTTTAACGCTGTCTTTATTCCGATCTTAATTTTTAATTCGTAATTTCTTAAAGCGAAAGGTGGTAATATGAGCGACCTCGACCAATACTATAAAGTCCTGGATCTGCTGCCGGGAGCTTCCCGAGAAGAAATTACGCAAGCCTACAAGGATTTAGCGTTCATTTGGCATCCAGATCGCATCCCCAAAGACAATCCCAGATTATTGCAGAAAGCGGAAGAAAAGATTAAGCAAATTAATCAAGCTCGCGAACAATTGCGATCGATTCAGGTAAGAGGTCAGAATCAGAACGCTCAGCACAAAAATACTCAGTACAAACAACCTCAGCAACAAAATACCCAATACAAACAAACTCAGCAGCAATACACCCAGCAGCCATACACCCAGCAGCCATACACCCAGCAAAAACAAACTCAGCAACAAAATACCCAGCAGCAATACACCCAGCAAAAACAAGCTCAGCAACAAAACACCCAGCGAAAACAAACTCAGCAACAAAGCACCCAGCAACAAAACACCCAGCAACAAAACACTCAGTATCAAAACACTCAGTACAGAAATACTCAGCAACAAAACACTCAGTATCAAAACACTCAGTATCAAAACACTCAGCCACAAAATACTCAGCCGTCACAAGCAAAGCCAAAAGAATCCCGCTACTATCCCGAACCCTCTTCAGGAAATTATGCTGGCAATTATGCTGAAAAATATGCTGAAAAATATGCTCCCAATCCTACAGGGCCCTATTCTGAGGCTTCCCGCTACCAATCGCCACCGCCACAGCCATCTCAACCTTACCGCCCTGCTGCGCCGCAAGCTCCCGATTTGAGCGGTTCTAACTTTAAAGGAGCTTCCTTGAAAGAAAAAGATTTTTCAGGGAGAAACTTGAGCAATGCAAACCTGAGCGAAGCTGACTTAAGCGATACTTTTCTGCACAATATCAACCTTACAGGTGCGAATTTGCAAAAAGCTAACTTGTTTAGAGCAAACTTGTTAGGGGCTTGTTTGATCAATGCTAATTTGAGAGAAACTAATTTAATCGGAGCAGATTTGAGCGGTGCAGACTTGAGCGGTGCGGATTTAACGGGTGCTAAAATCGGTTATGGCGATCGGGTAATGGTCAAACTTACGGGAGCTAGATTAACAGGTGCAATATTACCCGACGGTAGTGTTCATAGCTGAATGATTGAGTTTTGCAAAAATCTTAATTTTAGCAAATTTCCGCTCCAAACTTATATTATGCTCCTTAGAACAACAGCAATAAAATGAGTTAGTAGCGCGGACTTCAGTCCGTTCTTAAATTGCGGACTTTAGTACGCAACTAAGCGATATTTACTTATCGCAGTCAATCCACCGGACATCAGATAAAACCCCGTTACTGGCTCCATCGAGGTCGATCGAATTTAATACTAATTCTTCCGCCCGCGCAACTTTCGTCCAGCCGCCAGCATCGCGCCTCCCGCCATCAAACCCGCCACAGTCATCGGTTCGGGAACTGGCTGCGCTGGAACCGTCCCCACAGAACCGCCTTTAATAAATACAGCAGAATCTAAATTACCGTCACCCACATCTTTAATGCGGATACTCAAAACATTCGTCTGATTTTGCTTGAGCAAACCCTCAAAACCTAAAACTTTAGTAAAACCATCCAGCCTAACAATATTAGCAGCAACACCTGTCAAACTTGGGTTGTCAATATAGTCTGGGTGATCTTGAGAGCGATTATACGGATCGGGAACAAGATTATTAATTGTCACTATTTGCCCGTCGCTCAATTTGGCTAAATTAGTGCCGTTTAGCAGCAGTTCAAAATCGTCATTAAATTCAGAGCCGCCAAACTCAGGAAACTCCTCAGAAGCAAATACATATTGAAAAACCAACTTTTCAACAGTGCTATTAGCAAAAAAACTGAGGTTGAGCTGAGTCAAATCTCCCTCTTCGCCCTTTGGCCCAAAGTCCGTGTTTAAATCGCTGCTGTTGGTGATTACGTTATCTTTCTGATTCTGACCCGGTATATTTGTGACTTTACCGGTGCTGAGAACAACACCTGATGTCAAACCAAAGGGGTCATTCATAAAAGTACCAAAAGCAGCAGAATTCCCGCTAATTGAAACTGAAAAATCACTCAGTCCGGCTGTATTATTTCCCAATAATTTGTTTTTCAAAGTCTCAGTGTTGTTAGTTGCTCCTACCGAAAATGCCATTGCTGGGGCGGCCAACAAGCTCAGAGCAGCAGTTAATGTAGCCAGTTTGTTAAGATTTATCATAGTTTTTGTGTGATAATTGTTAAGCTGATTCATTACGTAACTTCATTTTCACATTATATAAGTATCAATGTCTAGGGCCTTTACAATGACTTCACATCTCCGTATATTTACGGTTTTTGTGGAAAATTATATGGATATTTTTTGGTGGTTAGTCAGTCAATAAACCTCATACCAATGGAATAAAGTAGTGCTAGATATTACCCCCCCAACCCCCCCGAACTCGCGGGGGGGCTAAGACTTCATCTATAGCACATAGGTCAGAAAAATGGTATCAGTGCAAAAATATTGAGTCCGAAATACACGCAGACAAACGAATAATGTCTAGACTTACACACTGGATACCAATTAAAACGAGTTTTTATACGGTTGGCGATCGCCACAATTACTAATGACAGATCGTGGATGACTAAAACCCTTTTGCTTCTCCTTCCCCGCGCGGATCGGCAGCCCCTTCCAACCAACCATCAGGCGTAAGGACGATCGCATTAGCATTTCCCCAGCCGTCACGTTCCACAATCTGGTGTCCCCGGCGGCGCAACTCCGATAGCGTCGCAGCATCAAAACCTCCGCGTTCCACCATCAGGCGATCGGGCAGCCACTGGTGGTGAATTCTCGGTGCAGATACAGCCTCGCCGACATTCATATCGTAAACCAACACGTTCAGCACAATTTGCAAAACCGTGGTGATAATCGTGCTACCTCCGGGGGCACCGGCAGCGAGGCGAAATTTGCCATTTTCTGTGACAATCACCGGTGTCATGCTGGATAAAGGAGTTTTTCCAGGGGCGATCGAATTTGCCTCACCGCCCACCAAACCAGACGACAAATTCGGCACTCCCGGCGCAGCGGCAAAATCGTCCATCTCGTTGTTGAGCAAAATTCCCGTACCCGCCGCCACCACCGCAGCCCCAAAACCGCCATTCACCGTAAACGTCAAACTCACCACATTCCGATCCGAGTCAACTACCGTCAGGTGAGTAGTTTCCGGCGACTCGCGCACAAAACGGCTCAAAGTTTTAGCATCAACAGCTTTTACCTCCGTCGAGGGTTTGGCTGTTGTCATGTCGATTTGCGATCGGCGAAATTTGCCATAATTCTTGCTAGTCAAAGCTTTAACCGGTACGCTGACAAAATCCGGATCGCCCAAATACTCAGCCCTGTCAGCATAAGCAATTCGCATCGACTCCGCCAGTAAATGTAGCGTATCTGGACTTTTCCTCCCCAACCTTTTGAGATCGGTATCTCCGAGGATATTTAAGATTTGCAACAAATGAACGCCGCCGGAAGAAGGAGGCGACATCGCACAAATTTGGTAAGCGCGAAAGTTACCGCAAACCGGATTGCGCCAAATCGGCGTATAGTTTTTCAAATCTTCGAGAGTCATGATGCCGCCGTTTTTAGCCATGTCGCTGGCGATCGCCCGCGCAATATCCCCGCGATAAAAACTTTGCGGGTTTTGAGAAATTTGCCGCAAAGTCCGCGCCAAATCCCGCTGCACCAAAAGTTCTCCCGGTTGGTATAAAATGCCGCCGCGAGTAAAAACATCCCGTGCCGCCCGGTTTTTTTCGATCGCATCCACTCGCCCCCCAACAGCCTTTGTGAAGCGCGAACTCACCGGAAAGCCATTTTCCGCAAGGGCGATCGCCGGAGCCACCACCCGCGCCCAAGGCAACTTCCCGTACTCGCGGTGCACCGTATAAAGTCCAGCCACCGTACCCGGAATACCCGCAGCCAAATGCCCGTCCCGACTCGCCCTAGGGCGCACCTTGCCTTGCTTGTCGAGGTACATATCCCGCCCCGCCCGTTTCGGAGCTCGTTCCCGGAAATCCAGCGCTTGCACAGTCCCCGTTTCTGCCCGCCGCAGCAGCAAAAAACCCCCGCCCCCGATACCCGCCGAAAAAGGTTCCACCACCGAAATCGCCAAAGCCGTAGCAGCCGCCGCATCCACCGCATTGCCTCCCTCTTGCAACACCCTCAACCCCGCAGCACTCGCCAGAGGGTGAGCCGAAACAGCCATACCCTGTTTGCTGCGCTGCTGCAACTTTGGCTGTAGTTGCTGCTGGCAACCGCCGAACAGCAAAACCGTTAGGAAACAAGTATAAATTCGCACTTTACCGCTTAACTTAAAAAACATTCGCCCCCCCCATTCTTCAGTTGATTTTACAGCATAATTTGAATAACATCATCCTAAAGATATAGATTAAATCTCAATTAAAATACAATAATTAATAGCTACAAAGTTACTATTTCAATTAGTCCAATAGTTTAATTACAATACTCCCGACACTTTTTGATGGGGCGACCAAAACCCGCATTCTACCGTTAATATTTCACAGAATGGAGAATATCCCACCCTAATTATGCCGATTGTCGTTACCTAAATCTCCTAAAAACCCTCACCGCGATACCGCTCTTAGAATAAATTCCCTGACTGAGAGCGGTATCGCGCGCGTGAGGGTTTCACCAGAAACGGGCAATAACAATAATTCTACCGTTGGCGATTAAAAGCTGTCCCGACTATTATGATATCAAAAGTTAATTCAATGAATTTAATCTAAAAGAATTAACAAGGTTATATAATGGTGGAACTAGAGTCTTGTTAACAGTGCGTACAAAATACGATAGCACAAAAATAGCATGGGAGCATTTCCGACTTTAAAAAAGCATTTTTTTAAGACTTACGAGCGTTAAAGTAAAACACAGATACTCCTAATAGCATCCTATTTCTGTGCCTCCCTAAACGCGAGGCGGTGGAAAGAAGCTGGAACGATCGAAACTATAACAACAGTCTGGCTGGAAAGTCAACAGCTCAAATAAAGCCTTGGAAATCGCACTCGATCGCACTTCCTGGCTTTCAAAGCCTGCAATTTGCAGTTTACGTATAAAACTCCTACTTTCTAAGTATTTTCATGGAATCTTCATTCCTAAGTTGCGAAAACCATACTTAAGAAAATAACTACCAAACTCTAGCTAATTAAGTTTATGAACAACGAAAAAGTCAGTATAATTATTCCTGCATTTAATGCAGCAGACACTCTAACCGAAACAGTTGTTTCCGCAGTCAACGGTACTCACAAGCATTTAGAAATTTTAATTATTGATGACTTCTCTACTGACGCTACTGCCCAAATTGCTGCTAAACTGGCAGAACAAGATTCGAGAATTCAATTTTTCCAAAATTCCGAAAATTACGGGGTTTCTAAGGCTAGAAATTTAATGATACATCGAGCAACGGGCAAGTATGTAGCGTTTCTCGACAGCGACGATACCTGGGAAGCAAACAAGCTAGAAGTTTGTTTAAAAATGCTCGAAGACAATCCCGAAGTCAAAGCTGTGGCTCATGCTTTGCGATATTTAGACAAGCACGGCAACAAGTTGGGCTATATTGCCACCTATCCTACAACTAAAGCAGAAATGCAGGCGATTAAGGAGACAGGTGAAAGTCCTTGGGTTTTTCCGTCTTCTGTGGTAGTCGATCGCTCTATTCTACTCCAAGAAGGTGGCTTTGCAGAAGATTGGCAGGTAGGAGAAGATACAGAATTATTTACCAAAATTGCTCAAAAGCACGGCTTGTTAGCAACCAAGACACCTTTAGGAAATTATCGAATTAGAGGGAACTCTCTGACAGACAAACACTGGCTGAAAAAGCGCATAGCTGCTGATTGTGTCAAGGAAAACCAACTGCGACGCTTGCGGGGAGAACAAGAGTTATCGCTCAACGAGTACGAACAGGTATGTTTTGATAATTTGCCACGGTTGAAAAAATTTAACAAATTTCGAGAACTTTTAGCACTGCACTACATGAGAAAGCTGGGACAAAGCTGGTTAAATCGGGAAGTGTTGCAGACTCTAATGTACGGCATTGCTACCACAGTGTTGTCTCCGAAAGGTGCTGTGAACAAATGGAAATGGATAAAGGCTCACGATCCGTTGGGCGATTTAACTGTAGAAGACACAAGTGATTCGGTAGAATTGAACTCTCAGCAATCGTCCCAAATCGGCGGGAAATCCTAGAGGAGATTGTGTCCGGTCAATTGACCGCAATAAGATTGGTTCGCGCCGGCCTAATGCGAGTCCGCTTTGATTCTGCAGACGGTCGTCCGCACTACGAACCTTTTTTTTTGTTACGATCGTAGACCGGACATGATATCAAACCCCTTTTTTAGGCAGAAAGTTAAAAGCAAAGATTTAGAAAAAATTCTGTTTTGTACTTTCTGCTTTTCAGAGGACGATCGCCTTTTTAGTTTAAACTTGATGAAATTTATGGACTGGCAAGAAGTTTCCGGCAACTGGGTATTAATTCCTTCTAAACCGATCGCGATCGTGCACTTTCTCGGCGGTGCATTTGTGGCGAGTGCGCCGCAACTAACCTATCGCTGGCTGTTAGAGGCTTTGGGAAATCAGGGATATGTTGTAGTAGCAACGCCGTTTGTCAATACTTTGGATCATATTGCGATCGCCCGCGATGTCCTCAACAAATTTGAAAATGCCCTCGATCGCCTGCGGGCCACTAAATTGCTCAAATCGTCCTATCTCCCCATCTACGGGATAGGGCACAGCATGGGATGCAAACTGCACTTGCTGATCGGTTCCGTGTTTGATGTAGAAAGGGCCGGCAATATTCTGATTTCTTTCAACAATTATGCAGCCTCCGAAGCCATTCCCATCGTCGAGCAAATTTCCCCCGTCTTTAAAGTAGAGTTTACCCCTTCCCCGCAAGACACCAATCGCCTCGTCCAAGATAGCTATCAAATCCGGCGCAATCTTTTAGTCAAATTTAACGGCGACAACATCGACCAAACCCTGCTGTTAACAAATCTGCTCAAACCCAGATTTCCCGACATGATTACAGTTCAAACCCTCGCCGGCAACCATCAAACGCCCTTGGGTCAAGATGTTAGCTGGCCTGTGGGTCAAATTTTTACACCCTTCGACGCGATCGGACAATGGGTCAAACAAGAAGTGTATCGGGAATTAAATCAATTAAAACGGACAATTCTGCTGTGGCTTAATCCTTTGTCAAAGGATTTTAAATCTTAAAGTTCCGATTTTAGCTGCGTGAAATTAAATTTATAAATTACCAATAAACTCTATCTGTAGTGCTTGGGTTTCCTATTGCCGCTACCAATAGCGTTAAAAATCCCTTTGCGTAAGTCCTAACACTGCCGGAGGGATGTTTGATCTGTGCACTGGTAGCGAAAAAGATCCTACTTTTCCGACTTTTCCGACTTTAAAGATCCGACTTTTCCGACTTTACTTCAGCCTGAGTGGTGAGTCAACATAGCGATAGGTGCATCTGAGACTAGGTAAATTACCGCCTAAATTAATCGCAAGTTGTTTGTCCACCTAGAGTTTCAGGCTCCACAGATGTTAAGTTGTAGTTCTGCACCAATCCCTTGCTCATGCACTCCAGATATAGATTCAGCTTTTTGGAAATTGTGGCAAGATAATCAAGATTACCTTTACCGTTGCTGTCGCAAGTGGATGGGAAATCCAACCGATGCCGAAGATGCCCTCAGTCGGGCGATGCTCAAAGCTTGGGAGAAAGCAAGAGATGGTAAAGGTGATATCAAAAACTTCAAGGCTTGGTTAACCAAACTGACTTATAACCTGTGCGCCGATATCCATCGAGAGCGCAACAGAAGTGCAGTAGGAGTTGACAGTTTAGACACCATTGCTCTAGGAAACGAAACCGAATTAATTAGCCAAGAAGAAACACCAGTTCGCGCTGCTATGGAGCGCGAACTCGAATTATTTTTTAGCGCCGCAATAGATGAGTTGCCAGATAGATTGCGCGAGACTTTTATTCTCCATTTTGAATCAGGGCTATCTTATCAAGATATTGCCGAACAGCTTGGTATATCCTACGATAACGTCCGCAAGCGGATTTCCCAGGCGCGGGGAATTTTGCGCCAGCGGTTCAATGAAAATTTCGGGGAAGATGGGACTGACTCTGATTTTTCTAATCCTAAGTCGAGGGTTTCTCCTCAGTCTGCAAAAGGGAAAAAGTCTCAGAATATTGTTGAAAAAAAAATTGTTAAAGAGGAGATAGAAACAAGAGAAATTCTTGGTGACGGAGTTCAAGAGCCGGTTTTAGTGAATGCTCAATCTGATGGGGAGATAGGAGAAATAGAAATTGTTGCTGGTGACGGAGTTCCACAAGCGGCGGCGTGTGTTTTGCATCTAGGCGCGAAAGATTATTCGCCCCTGCAGATATTGGCAAATAGTCTGGGGAATGACAGCGAAAAAGCGATCGCGCCTAACGCCAACAGCCGATTGCTTTCTGAGTCTTGGGAAAGCCAAAAAGCTCTTGCTGTGGGGGCAGCATTAATGGTGCCCCCACGCCAAGCTGTTGTACTACCAGCGAGTGCAATCCGCTGTATTCCCAGTTTCTCAACGCCAGAAAACCCATACTTGCCCGAAATGCGATCGCGCCAAATGCGATCGCGCCAGGGTGCCCGAGGCATATCGCGCAACGGTGCGTCTTGTGTATCGCCTTTTCTACTGTACAGGAGGATGTGGGCAGACAGTGGCGGTGGCTTGCTTTCTTCCATCTGAAAAATAGGCAGGCAGAAAATCGCTTTAAATCAGTTTTTACAGCCGATTGCTTTCTGAGTCTTGGGAAGCCAAAAGCTATTGGCGTGCAGGTGGCATTAATGCTGGCGCGAGCTGCAATCCCCTATATTCCCGCTTTCTCTATGACCCAGCCCAAAAACGGATACCGTGCCACGTACTCCTGTCGTGGAAAAATAAAAATTTTAGACCCTAGTTCAAGCTCCCAGATTTATCTGTGGGGTAAATCTAAAATCTAAAATCTAAAATCTAAAATCGATTGACTGGCGCTGGGCGCGATATGGCCCTAGGCGAAATTTGGCATGGAAAAAATTCGGCATCCTTTGTTTCGTCAATCTAGATTTTCAGGAAGAGATCGACTGCGTAGCAGGAATTGGTCAAATCCTCCCTCGAACCCCGTCATCCCCCAAAGGGTATAGATGTTATCTATCTAAAGACTGAATTATTCACAAATCGCCTTCGGGAAACGTCTAACTAATAGAAGAAAAAAAACCAACCCTGGAGTTGAAAAATTATGATTCGTCGTATTGCTTTCGTTAGTGGTCTCGTTATTCTCAATGCTTTTGGTTTCGCTACCGTAGCCCGTGCCGGTGAAGGTGGTATAGCAGGTTCCGCGGCTTTCACCGTTAACAACAGTCTGGTTACAGGTGTCGCTGTCTCGGCTGCTGTCGGTAAAGAAAACGCTTCTGCTGCTGCTTTCAACTACAATGCTGCTGGAGTGGGCAATGCTTTACAGAACTCAGCTTGGGCTCTGGGTAGTGCAGGGATACAGGCTTTTCAGACTGTCGGCAATCCGACTGGTTTCGACGTTACGCCCGTTGCTGACGCCGGAAAAACTGTCGGACAAATCAATACCTTTAGTGCTGGAACTGTCACCGTGCAGCTTGGTACCGGTACTGGCAATGCTGTTGTTAAGTCTCCCACTCCCTAGAACGGTTGTGAAAGGTTAGCTAGCTAGCTAACCTCGCCCATCAATCAATTTTATGTGCGTTCAAATATCAGATCGGGATCTCAGCGACCCTCCAGCCAGTTAGTCAGCCGAGATCCTTATTAATAGGGTGCTTTTATCCGCAATACCTTCTGATGAATAACAGGACATTCCCCAGATGAAACCCATGCTAAATACTTCAAAAACTCTCTATCCAGCCACCTCAATTGTTTTTATCGATGCCGGAGTCGAAAACGCCGAGCTGCTCATTGAGGGTGTCATTCCCACTACTGAAGTCTTTGTCCTAGATGGGACGGCCGATGGCATCGAACAAATTAGCCTGGTTTTACAACACCGTCAGAATATCGATACAGTTCATATTATTTCTCACGGTTCCCCAGGTTGCTTGTATTTGGGAAATAGCCAACTAAGTTTAGATACCCTAATCCACTACGCCCCGCAACTGCAACAGTGGGATGTTGCTAACCTCGTCCTCTATGGTTGCAACGTTGCAGCCGGAGATGCAGGAGAAGAATTTATTACTAAGTTACACACTCTGACGGGGGCAGAAATTGGCGCTTCTAAGACTCTGACAGGGAGTGCTGCCAAGGGTGGAAACTGGGAGTTAGAGGTAACAACAAATAAAGCAGTTGCTACCTTAGCCTTTAAAGCAGCAGCACTAGAGAACTATCCGGGAATTTTGGTGTCCTTTGTTCCAGGAGAAACCTTTGGAGATCCGTCTAATGGTGTAAGTTTAGGGGATGTAAATGGAGATGGACGCCTCGATGCTGTTACTGTTGGTGGTCAGGAAAGAGATCAAGTTTGGTTAAGACAAGTTGATGGTACTTTCTCCCGAGGAAATTCCTTTGAATCTAGGTCTCTGGGTGTAAGTTTAGGGGATGTAAATGGAGATGGACGCCTCGATGCTGTTACTGTTGGTTGGGAGGGGAATCAAGTTTGGTTAGGAAAAGGTGATGGTACTTTCTCCCCAGGAAATCCATTTGGATATGCGTCTCAGGGTGTAAGTTTAGGGGATGTAAATGGAGATGGAGTCCTTGATGCTGTTACTGCTGGTGGGTGGGGGGATCGAGTTTGGTTAGGAAAAGGTGATGGTACTTTCTCCCCAGGAAATCCATTGGAATCGGGGTCTCAGGGTGTAAGTTTAGGGGATGTAAATGGAGATAAATTCCTCGATGCTTTTACTGTTGGTGGTGAGGGGAATCAAGTTTGGTTAGGAAAAGGTGATGGTACTTTCTCCCCAGGAAATCCATTTGGAGATCGGTCTCAGGGTGTAAGTTTAGGGGATGTAAATGGAGATGGACGCCTCGATGCTGTTACTGTTGGTGGTGAGGAAAGAGATCAAGTTTGGTTAGGAAAAGGTGATGGTACTTTCTCCCTAGAAAATTCATTGGGATCGGTGTCTAATGGTGTAAGTTTAGGGGATGTAAATGGAGATGGACGCCTCGATGCTGTTACTGTTAAGCGTTGGTACATGAATCAAGTTTGGTTAAATGTTCCTTCTAATAGCGCTCCTACCGATATCAGTCTCGACAAGACCAGCATCCCTGAAAACGTACTCCCTAACACCCCTGTTGGAACTTTCAGCACCACCGACCCCGATGAGGGCGATAAATTTACTTACAGCTTGGTAGAAGGCTACAAAGATAACAATGCCTTTATCATTGACGGCGACCAACTGAAAATCACGGCTTCCCCCGACTATGAAACGAAGTCCAGTTACAGTATCCGTGTTCGTACTACCGATGCTGGAAAACTGCCTTACGAGAAGGACTTGGTGGTCAACATTAATGATATCGATGAGACGATCGACAAGACGATCTCCGGTACACCCAATAACGACATTCTGCGCGGTACTGCGGCTGGTGACAAAATAGACGGTTTAGCAGGTAGCGATCGCCTTTACGGTGATGCCGGAAACGATACCATCAATGGCGGCGACGGCGACGATATTGCCTACGGTGGCAATGATAACGATTTGTTGCGGGGTGGTAATGGTAGCGATCGGCTTTACGGTGATGCGGGTAATGACGAACTCCTCGGTGGTGACGGTGATGACATTCTCTATGGGGGTGATGGAAATGATATCCTCAATGGCGGTGCAGGGAGCGATCGGCTTTACGGTGATGCAGGGATTGATACCTTTGTCCTGGCATCGGGAATGGGTCTGGATTCCATCTACAATTTCCAAGATGGCATAGACATAATGAAATTAGATGGAGGTTTAACTTTCGGCGATTTAAACATTGTCTCAAGTGGCACTAATACCCTAATTAAAGTATTAGCGACGGGAGTCCCCCTCGCTTCTTTACAGAATATAAATTCAGGGTTAATTGGGGCGGCTGATTTTGTTTCTGGTGTGCCTGTGGATAGTTAATTGTATCAATTCTGAACCGATGGCTTTACCCTCGATTTAGTAGAAGAAAGCGCCACTGCACCCAGCAATCGCTGCACAGGAGGGTAAACCATTTCTTGAAAAAACTATCAATTCCTATTATTATATAGGATAAAAAAATGCCAGCAATTAATTTAACTGCAACTACTTATACTCAAAACTTTAACACCTTAGCGAATAGCGGTTCTACTAGCAATAGTATGCCCACGGGGTGGGAGTTTTTGGAATCTGGACTCAGTGCCAATACAACCTATGGTATTAATGATGGAACATCAGGTACAGGAAATACCTACAGCTATGGAACGGGAATTAATACCGAAAGATCCTTGGGTGGGTTACGAAGTAATGCCCTAACACCCACATTTGGAGTCGGTTTTACTAACAATACAGGAAGTACAATTGCTTCATTAAGCCTAAATTATTTTGGCGAACAATGGCGATTAGGTAATGCAAATCGAACGGATCGGTTGGATTTTCAATACAGTTTGGATGCAACTTCTGTACCAACTGGGAATTGGACAGATTTTGATTCCCTGGACTTTAGTTCCTTGGTGACCACTGGGTCAGTCCGATCTCTGGACGGCAATGCCGCAGCCAACCGTACCAACCTTACAGGAACAATCTCTGGACTTAATATTGCCAATGGCCAAACATTCTATTTGCGCTGGCAAGATTTTGATGCTAGTGGTGCAGATGATGGTCTAGCCATCGATGATTTTTCACTCACCCCTAATATTGCCCCCACCAACCTCAGCCTCAGCACTAGCAGCATTAATGAAAATGTTGCAGCTAACAGCACTGTCGGAAATTTCAGTAGCACTGATGCCAACACAGGTGATACCTTTACTTACAGTTTAGTGGCAGGCACGGGAGATACCGATAATAGTGCTTTCTCTATTGTCAGCAACCAACTGCAAATCAATGCTTCCCCCGACTTTGAAACTAAGTCCAGTTACAGTATCCGGGTTCGGACTACTGATTCCACAGGACTGACTTATGAGAAGCCGTTGACGGTTAATATTAATGATATCGATGAGACGATCGACAAGACGATCTCCGGTACACCCAATAACGACATTCTGCGGGGTACTGCGGCTGATGACCAAATCGACGGTTTAGCAGGTAGCGATCGCCTTTACGGTGATGCTGGAAACGATACCATCAATGGTCGTGACGGCGACGATATTGTCTACGGTGGCAATGATAACGATTTGTTGCGGGGAGGCAAGGGCAGCGATCGCCTTTACGGTGATGCGGGTAATGACGAACTCCTCGGCGATGCGGGTGATGACATTCTCTATGGGGGTGATGGAAATGATATCCTCAATGGCGGTGCAGGGAGCGATCGCCTTTACGGTGATGCCGGTAACGACGAACTCCTCGGTGGTGACGGTGATGACATTCTCTATGGGGGTGATGGAAATGATATCCTCAATGGCGGTGCAGGGAGCGATCGGCTTTACGGTGATGCAGGGATTGATACCTTTGTCCTGGCATCGGGAATGGGTCTGGATTCCATCTACAATTTCCAAGATGGCATAGACATAATTAAATTAGATGGAGGTTTAACTTTCGGCGCTTTACAGATTGCCCAAAGTGGCACTTCCACCTTAATTAAAATTGCATCAACCGGAGAAACCCTCGCTTCTTTAATTAACACGAATTCCTCCTTAATTGGGGCGGCTGATTTTAGCGGTAGCCCGATTGATGTCACATAGTCTCAACTCTGAAATTCTCAGGTGCGTTAACTTCCGTTAGCGCACCTGTGATTTTAATTTTATAATTATATGAATTCTAAAAAGTCATGCAACAGTATCTGTAGGTGCGTCGCCATCAAAAATCTTAAATAATATCCACAATCTTTGAGCGACGCACCTTACAAAATAGTTCAGTCATGCTTAGGTTGGGTTGAGAAACGAACCCTCCGTTTCACTCCGCCCAACATTTTCGCTACAATTTTTGTTAACAGAATCTTATTAATGTATAAAGTATTAAAGCCAGAGATTTAATTGTTATTAAATCATCAGGATTTCAGGGTTTAATTACCGTATTAAATGATATATTTAATCCCTAATTTCCGCGCTTCTAATGATAATTAACTTACTCAAATTTCTCGCCAACCCTACTGCGATACTCTCCACAGCTTACAATTATAGTATTGTCGGTTTGACTCTCCTGAGCATCGCTTGCTCAACCCCAGCCACAGCACAAACTCGCTCCGATTTACTCGACCCATCCAATCAACTCGATTCTGCTGCTGCGAGTGTTTCCGACCTTCCAGAAACCAGCCCTTTATCAGAAACACCAAACTCGTCTACTTATCCTACAAACCTCGAACCCTCATCCCCAAATTTAGCCTCTGAACCTGAACCAACAAAACCCCCATCAACTAATACTCCTAACGGATTGCCCGAAGCTTCTGCGCCATCTACTAACCCCGATTATATTATTCCACCTCCAAGCGCTCCAAGTGTTTCCAACCTTCCAGAAGCCAGCCCTTTATCAGAAACACCAAACTGGTCTACTTATGCTACAGACTTGGAACCCTCATCCCCAAACTTAGCCTCTGAACCTGAACCCACAAAACCTCCATCAACTAATACTCCTAACGGATTACCCCAGCCTTCTGCGCCATCTACTGACCCCGATTACATTATTCCACCTCGCATCGCTCCCGACGAAAAAATTAGCCCATTCACGACAAATTTACCTCTCAATGACATTCCCATCAGCCATCTAACTGAATGGGAGTTTAGTGGTTTCAAGACTTTTGCTGACACCACAAACAGCGATATTTTTTTAAATGGCACTCTCAAACTTAAAAGTCGAGTAACGGAAAGCTTAAGCCGAACTAATATTTATAGAGTGGATCAAAAAGCCACTTATTTGCAACTGCGGACTGTTCCCCTGGAACGAACAATTACAACCACAACTACCGCACCCCAAACCATGACGGGGTTAGAAATTCAAATGAGTTTAACGGGGGCTTGTATTTTTCCCAATACTCCCAGTGACCAACAATGTACTTATACCCCAGGTTTAGTTATCGATCGCAATAGTATAGATCCAGAGTTTTTCGTACCTACCCGCGTCTTTCAAACGTCTCAAGTTGGGGAGGTTCTCAAACCGGAAACTTTGGCTTTTATGCAGCTTCCCGGCTTTCAAGGAGGAACCAGCAGTCAACCGATTGGTGTCGATTTTTATTTTCCCAATTCGGGTGCTTATCCGGGAAACAGCCAATCCCAAAAAACAAAAGTTGATAGAAAGGAAGAAGTTGACTATACGATTGCAGGTACTGTTTCCCGAGTTCGTCAAGTTGTTAAAGCCAACGATCGAGAAGCCGTTTTAGGGCGGACTATTCGAGGATTTACTCTCTTTGTTGATGATGAAAATCGCTGGCTCAATACGGCAATTCAAGCGGGGGCGCAATTTTTACCCGATGTCATTCCCGACCTAGAAGGCAGTAAAAATCCCGTTAATACTAATATCAACCGCAACTTATTTTTAGCCGCCAATAATACTCGTTTACCCAGCAGTAGTTTTACGATATATTCTGCCGGACTCGGACGGGCAGCAAGTTTAACGCCTAATGTCACCAGCATAAATCAAGTTCCTAAAGCGAATTATAACAGCCTTTGGCTCGGTCTTTCTCCCGTGATCGATCGCAATATTGAAGAGGGTCGAACCTTTTACGATCCAACAGGCCCACAAATCACCCTTGTGGATGCTGGTGGAGAAGGTGGAGCAAATACCAATGTAGAGTTATTTTCTGCGATCAATCAAAATCAGTATTCTACTGCCAATTTGCAGAATTTTTATGCTCAAGTTTATTTAGGTTTTTTACAGCAAGATGTCAACTTTGTTAGAGAAAGTATCTATCGGGAAAAAAGCTCTTACTATCCTCATCTCAGCTTTACCGGAAACTGGACGGGAGGCGAAGATATCCTGCGATACTATACTGGTGCGATTGCTTCGGAAAAGCCCAAACTCTACGTCGGTGCTGATTACACGAGAAATACGCTAAACAATTGGAGTTTTCGCGGCGGTGCGATTGGTTATCTCAACCCCGATCGCGATTATTACAGCCAAATTTGGGGTAGTGCAGCCAAAACCTTTCGATTCAGCAGGCGGGCAAATTTAACCTTATCAACCGGCTTCAATTATGCTCTCGATCGAGAAACCAGAATAGGTGATTTAGTTAGTATTTCACCAGCTAGTGAAGTTGTCCTTAGCGCTCGCGTAAATTGGGGAATTGTTTCTCTTGGTTTGACCAACTATTTTGGTAATATCCTGCCCAATTCCTACGACGAGCGCTTACTGGCTGAGTTAACCATCCGTCCTCTAAGCACTCTCACTCTGTCTGGTTATATCGCCCCCATCGATAAAAACTCCACTCGCTCTCTCTACGGTGCGAGTGTAAGTTGGCAACTGGAAAATAAGTATAACAGTCCCACCCTATCCCTCAATTGGCAAAATAACCAATATGATTATGGTGATGATGTTTTCGGGAATCGTTTATTATTGAATGATAATGTTTTTACGATTCTTTTTCGCATTGGTTCTCCAGCTAATCCGCTCTCTCGTTAATGTTACCCAGATTAGAAGCAAACTAATCTGGGTAAGATAAAAAATCAGACTTCTGACTCATCCCCGCGTGCGCCGCGTTTGAGAAAATCTAAGCCAATAGACATTCTCACCGAGATTACCTCCTTTGCCAATTAACGGGCTTCCGACGGCAGTGCGATAATGTTTTAAATAAGTACGGAAGAACCAGAAATACTGATGCTATGGGAATTGCCAGTATCTAGGGCGGTGCAGTCACATCAAAACATCATAAGCTGCTACGCCACTTAACAGTCACGCACGGTTCTTAAGGAAGGGTTGAGGGCTACCCTCAACCCCTTACCGGCTAAAAATATCAGTGTTATTTTCGATCGTCGATACAGGGCGAATAATTTTTGACGATCGACAAACAGTTCCGTCCATCAGCCATTCTCTTGTAACTGAGACTGTCTGCGATGTCTTTCATCAACTTTAGGCCCCGCCCCCCCGAAGCTTCACAATCGATTTTATCCGACATATCTTTAATTTTTTGCTCTAAATCAAACGCAGCGCCCGAATCCCAAATCTCGATCTCTAAAGATTCACTGCACACCGCCACCTGAATCTCCACCGGCAAATCCGGCGGTTTACCCTCGTGGGCGTGACGCACCGCATTTGTAAAACCCTCAGCCAAAGCTAATTGACAGCGTATCCACACACTTGTGGGAATTCGCGGGTCATATAATTGTGCAAACCACGATAAAACTTTTTCTAAAGCACTCAGACCAGTATTGACTTGAAGATCCGCTTTCTTTAGGACTTGCAACTGTTCGGAACCTTTGAATTCAATCACGCTCTGCCACTGAAATTATAGTTCCATAAAATATAGACAAATATGGTATTGCCTGTACTTTACGTTTTTAACTTTTTTCCCAAAAGGCGGACAACTGCTAGCGCCACGATCGCCCATCGCAGTAATTCACCAGCCCAGTCATTTTCCACGTTGTCAACTCTTTTGCCCTGTAAAATTAGGCAAATTTGAATGGGAGTTCGATCGTACTAGCTTTTGCTGCTAGGAAAATAAATGTCAAATCGAGTAATTAGCTCTTCATTATACCAGAAGTGTCACCCGGATGTCAATTCACGCCCGCCGCCCAAAAAAGTCTATAAAAGTTTATATTTTGAGTATAAACTGGGTAAGTTCGACTTCGCCAAAATTTTGCTCAAATTTAAAGGTAAATTGAACTTGATGGCTGGCAGGCAAAAGCATTTACCTGGAAAGCGATGTTATTAGACTATACTCAATCTCAGACTACCGCGCTGACAGAATATATTTTTAATGACCCCCAGACCTTGAAAGACTTGTAGTACCTGAGTGCCCATGTTTCAAATTCTGGTTATTGACGATGATACTGCTGTTCAAGAACTGCTGAGGAGAACCCTGAAAAAACAGGGTTACGAAGTGACAGTAGCAAGTAATGGCGAAGACGGTGTAGCCCAAGCGCAAAAAATACGTCCGGCGCTGATCATTTGCGATTGGATCATGCCGCGCTTGACCGGCATTGATGTTTGCCTTCGAGTTAAGGCAGATCCGGATCTGTCAACTACACAATTCTTTTTGTTGACTTCTTTGGGTTCGATCGCTGATCGAGTCAAAGGGCTCGACGCAGGTGCCGACGATTTTATCTCCAAGCCGATCGAACTTAACGAGTTGCAGGCGAGAGTACGCGCCGGATTGCGGCTGCACCAACTCGGCCGAGACTTGAAAATTGCGATGCAAAACCTGGAAGCCGAGTTAGCCGAGGCAGCCGAGTACGTGCAATCGCTGCTGCCAGATCCGATGACGGAACCTGTCAGCATCGAGGCAAAATTCATTCCCTCCCGGCAGTTGGGGGGAGATTGCTTCGACTACAACTGGCTGGATGCCGATTCTTTGGCGATTTACTTGCTAGACGTAGCCGGTCACGGTTTGCGGGCGGCGCTGCCTTCTGTCGCCGTGCTGAATTTGTTGCGATCGCGCGCGCTGCCCAACATTGACTACTACAAACCCAGCGACGTTTTGCGCGCCCTCAACACCACCTTCCAGATGAGCTACCAAAATGACAAGTATTTCACCATCTGGTACGGCGTTTACAACCGCATTTCTCGCCAGCTAGTTTACGCCAGCGCCGGCCATCCCCCGGCAGTGTTGATTTCCCAGTCACCGACAAGCACGGCTAAAATCCAGCGATTAAAAACCCCCGGAATGCCCGTCGGGATGTTCCCCGATGCCCCCTATGTCGATAATTGTTGCGATGTGGAGGCTTTTAGCACTCTGTACATCTTTAGCGACGGGGTATACGAGATCCACCAACCTGACGGCAATATCTGGGGGCTTGACCCATTCATCGACCTGCTAGCAGCTTACAACGATGCAAGTGCCGACCAGTTAGAGCAAGTCTTGAAATACACTCAAAAGTTGAACGCTAAAGCAGTTTTTGATGATGATTGGTCTTTACTCAAGGTAAACTTTGGCTAGCTGAGTTATGGCATCACATCTGCGACCAAATAGCCAGAATACAGCAGCCACTGGATTTAGTTAGTTGAGAGAATTTTGCTATTAAAAGCATCGCGGGTGGAAAATATCTCGAAAACTCGATCCATGCTGGTGAGTTCAAATAAGATGCGGATTTGCTCGTTGATAGAACAGACAACTAATTGACTTCCAGCGGCCCGGACTGTTTTGAGCGCCAAGACTAAAGCGCCCAAACCAGAACTATCCATAAATGTCACATCTTGGAAGTCGATCAATACCACATCGGCTCCCGCTTCCACTAGGTCACTAATCTCTTGGCGGAATTGACTTGCCTTGGTGCCGTCTAAAATGCCAGAGGGTTGAATAATTTTAACTACAGGACTCATATTTTGCGGTGGGAATGTCAGAATTTCTAGCCAGACTAGGGTTAGTATAGCTGCGAGATGGACTCCGATCCAAATAACAGAGGGAAAAAGCGCCAGAACCCCGCAGCGCCCCAAGGGTTTTGAGTGCCAGAGATGGCGATCGGACTATCGGCGCACAGGGGGCGAGTTATTTTTGGACTGGAAAATCTTTATTGTACCGAATGCCTTGGGCGATCGCTCAAACCAAGCTAACTTTGGCGCGGTAGAGGAGTTTGTCGCCTTGTTTGTAGCCTGTGTAGCGAACTTTAACTAATTCTCCCGGCTCGGCTTTTCCTTCGATGAGCTGGTGCTGTTGCGGGTTGTAGGGAAGTTCGGCTCCGACTGGGGCGATCGACTCTATGCCCCAATGCTTCAATAACTGCTCGACTGGCCGCAACAACGGCAGCAGTTTCTGGGCCCGCAAGTTGTGATTTTCCTCAGCCTTGCTCGCCGCAGTCGGCCACTGCAACATCCAAGATTCTAAAATTTGCACGCTAGAGAGCTGAAATTCCTGCAGCAAAGATTCTCGCTGCTGTTCGATGGTAGCTTGCAGGCGCTGATATTCTTGCTCTAGGGCACTCGGCGGCGCAGGTTCTAACTCTACAAGCTCGGGGGCAAAGGTTGCGAGCAGTTCATTTAAGGAAATTTCCAAAGCTTGACTGATTTTGAGCAGGATGTCGGCTCGGGTTTTGAAAGCTAAGCCGCGACGCAGGCGGCTTAGCTGAATTTCGGGAACTCCTGCTTTTTGGCTGAGTTCTCGATCGCTCGAAAGCCCCGCTTCTTGCATCAGACGCTGCAGTTGAGGAGCATAATCAGGAATATTAGCTGCCACGAAAAAGTCATCCAAATTGATAAATGGACATATTCTCGATCGTAAACTGTCGCGAGTCTTAAGGACAATACATCTTTGGGGCCTACTGGTAAAAGTGCCGGCCCCACAACGCCAATTGGCTATCTTGCGGCCACTTTTTCGGGTGCGACTGTTGTTCCTGTTGTCGCAGATCCTTGCAAGTGGGCTTCTAGGAACCACAAGCGCTTGTCAATTACTCGGGAAATTTCGGTGTACAAGTCGGAGGTGTCAGCATCGCCGAGTTCCGCTGTGAAGTCGATCGCCGCGCGTAGGTGTTTGGCGTAGGGTGCATAGCGATCGGCCAAAGCAGTCACGAACTGTTTGCCCTCTACAATGTCGAAAGGAAATTCTGGCAGGATCGAATCGGCGGCGGCGCTGCGGGCTGTTCCTACAGCCAAACCGCCCAAAGCTGTGATTCGTTCGGCCACCATATCAATATATTCTTCAAGTTCTCCCGCCATTTCATCGAAGAGCAAGTGCAACTGATAGAAGTCCATGCCTTTGACGTTCCAGTGAGCTTGCTTGACTTGAGTTTTTAAGTCCAGAGTCGTAGCCAGCGTCCCGTTGAGCTGCCCGACTACTTGAGTGCGGGTGCCGGCTGACATATCGATCCGCGTCGGGTAAAGATGTTGTTTGTGGTTGTTGGCAGTCATAAATTTGTACCTTGTTATTAGTGATTGTCGATCGAATATCTGAGAAAGGTTTGGGCGATCGAACCAAAGCCTGTCGTCAATTGCTGTTGAGAGGCTCAGGCCAAGTGCATCTGCAACACGGTACGGGGAGCTCGGCGGACTTTGCAGCGGATGGTTTCTAAACCGAGACGCTGGCAAGCTTCGTACCGGTGGCAGCCGGAAAATCCGTAATACTGACCCTCTACTTCTAGCACATCGATGGGTTCGTTTAAACCTACCTCGCGGATAGATTCCATCAGGGCGGCTACTTTCGTTTGGTCGTTGACTCGCGGCAAGGGGCGGCGAATCTGGTTGAGGGGTATTTCTGCAATCCTCATGGCGGCTGTCTGTTTTACTCTTATTTAAATCATACTCGTAATGACTTCGACTTGGCAAGCAAATGTCAGGGAATATTTAGATTGGGGGAGGTGCGATCGATCTTGCGACTGCACTAAGAGTTTGATTTATGGTTTTTGATATTTCAATTTTCCTAATTTAAAACTTTTATCCAGCCTTCGGATGTCTGCTTTTTGCCTGCGATCGCACTTTCGAGCAACCCTAGCATTTCGCCCCAGGTATTGTCCCAATAACTATCTGCCAGAAAAGCATCTACTTCGCTCAGCCACTTAGTGCGATCGGCCAAACTTTCGCTCATGATTTCTTCCGCAGCAGCAACAAATTCTGCAACATTGCTCGCAATCCGAACCAAACCTTTTTCTCCGTAGGGCTGCACCACGTCGCGAATCGAAGTAGAAATCACAGGTTTGCCGGCTGCCAGGTATTCTGAAGTTTTAGTGTGACTAATAAATTTAGTCGATTCGTTAATCGCAAACGGCAGTATTGCTATATCCCATCCTGCAATGTAGGCTGGCAGTTCTTGATAGGATTTGCCGCCGAGATAGTGTATATTTGGGTTGGTTGGTAAAGTTGTCTGGTCGATTTTTACCACTGGCCCAATTATCACTAAATGCCAGTCAGGCCTCGCTTCAGCAATCCCGCCCAGCAGTTCGATATCCATGCGCTCGTCTATAGGGCCAAAAAAACCCAAACGCGGGTGAGGAATGTCTTTTTGATCCGCAGGTGTTTCCGAAAGATTCCGGGCGTTAGTAAAGTGTTCTTTTTCAATGCTGCTGGGGAAAGGATGAATGTTTGCGTGCTGGTGCTGTTTCGCTTTGTAGAGGCTGTGTCCGCCTGTAAATACGATGCTGGCGCGCTTTAAGAGTTGAGTTTCATTTGCTTTGAAATCGGGGTGCGCGCCGTGAAATGCTGACAGTTCGTCGATGCAGTCGTAGACTACAGCTAGCGGCTTTAAGTGGTTTGTGAAAGAGACAGCCATTGGTGTGTAATACCAGAGGATGTAGTTGTTAATTTCTGCTGCTTGAAAGAAATCATCTAGCATGGCTTGCTGAGCAGTTTGTGCTGTTTCTTTGCTAATTTCTTCGTTCAGGTGCGGTACTATTACCCAGACTCCGCTGGCGTGGATGCTGACATCAAGCCGCCAATCTCCTGTCGCGTTCAAAATCGGTTCTTCTACAAAGAATACGCGACGATTTTTGGCGCAGCGACTTAAAAGATGTTGCGGAGATTGATAGACGGAATTCCACCGTAAATGAGACAGACAAACTATATCCGGTACATCTAAAACAGCAGCTTTTGATAAGTTGGCGCGCCAGGCGCTGGATGGAGCGAATTGAGAGGGCGATTTTGCGGGATCTATAGAGGTAAATCGAATCTCCCACCCTCGACCTTTATGATTATAATTATTCTTTACTGAGTTTTCTGGGGACATAATTAGCCTCAAAAATTTTTTAATTAAAATTGGCACCTAAAATATCCTTCTCAGCATTGTATTACTGAAAGTTGTCAGCGTTAATCTGAGAATTTTTATTGATGAGGAGCCAGCCTCACATTCACAGTCGATCTAGCAACTGCTATAGCGCAAAAAAGACACGCTTATCTACTTTTTTCCGAAGTGAAACTTGGAGATAAGTTAATATTGTTAGACTTGCTATTATTGCTCAATCTAGCTCAGTTTTTATGCCATTACTTCTATCTGAAGGATGACTTCGTTCTCAGGAGACGCTTTGTTTGGATGCTTGGTTCAAAAGCCGTTAAAATGCCGATCGACCTTTTAAAAAGACTTAACTGGCAGGTAGGGGGTTACACCATTTGAGATTTTAGATGGCAGAATTGAAGATTTGGGAATGGCTGATGAATTAAGGGTTTGAAGCTTGTCTATTATATATTTTTTGGAGATCGGTATTAAGACCGATCGACTTTTAGTCTTTTATTTTGTATGATAGAAAAAAAATGCGATCTAATTTTTGTTGCCATTTGATTTTCCAAAGTTCACCTCTTTTAAACTTATTCGATCACTGCTAAGTAATATTTGTATCCTCATCTATATAAAGATAGACCTAAATTTCTAACTTGCGATAGATTCATAAATAACAGTTTATGAAGCCGGGTTTAACCGACATCTTATACCCGATCGACAATATCGCGGAAACCAGGTAAGAGCGATGAGAAGCCTAGGATTTTATGGTGATGATATTGGTGCTGGGGTACGAGGTTAAAGTCACGCGAGGCGAGAAAGTACCAATCTCAATTATTCTTCTGAGGGCGGGTTCGCACATATCCGCGTTAACCCGCCACTAGAAGATAGCAGCAACTTTAAAGTCGGCGGCTGTCTATTTTCGCGATTCCCCCTCCAAATCCAAAATCTTGCACCATCGAACTCTTTAAGAAATCGTGGGGAAAACCCAATTCAATTGCACTTGCTTTGTCTAACTGCTGCATTTGTTCGGGAGTTAATTGAAACTCTAAACAAGCGAGATTTTCCTGAAGTTGCGAGAGTTTGCGGGAACCCACAATCGGAATAACTTTGACTGACTGTTGCCGCAGCCAATTCAGGGCTACTTGAGAGGCTGGTTTGCCAATTTCGGCTGCTATGGAGCTAACTTCGCGAGCAATATTGAGGTTTCGTTCGCTAATTTTTCCCGATTCAGGTGAATCAAGCCGTTTAGTTTCGCTGGCGGTTTCTGAAGTGTTGTATTTTCCTGTTAGCAAGCCGCCTGCTAGGGGACTCCAAGCTGTCACGCCAATGTTTAAGGCTTTTGCCATCGGGAGCAAATCCCGTTCTGGTGTTCGCTCTTTTAAAGAATACTCGATTTGTAGGCCGATAAATGGTGTCCAACCGCGCAGTTGGGCGATCGTATTTGCTTGAGAAACAATCCAAGCGGGTGTATCGGAAATACCGATATAAAGAACTTTGCCGGCGCGAACCAAATCGTCAAAGGCGCGCATTACTTCTTCGACTGGTGTGGTAAAATCCCAAGCGTGCAGCCACAGCAAATCTATATATTCAATTTGCAGTCGCTTCAAACTTGCTTCTACTGCTTGCACCATATTTTTGCGGTGGTTGCCGAAACCGTTGATTTCGCCATTTTTCATGTTGAGGCTGTACTTAGTGGCAACTACCCATTTTTCGCGATCGGCTGCGATGAAATCGCCGACATATTTTTCGCTTGTACCGTTGGTGTAGAAATTCGCCGTATCAATGAAATTGCCGCCTGCTGCTGCAAATGCGTCGAACATTTTGCGGCTTTCTTCGTAGGAACCGCCCGAACCCCACTCTTCGCCAAAAGTCATGGTTCCGAGGCAGATTTCTGAAACGCGAAGTCCGCTGTTACCTAGTAATTTGTATCTCATGTCGGCTTTTTTTAGCTAGCTAATTGCTTTTAACAGTTTAGATCGGGATTTGCTCAACTGTTGCCATTAGTCTGCGGTGGCTGGCTTTGAGGGTGGGTTAGGGCTGTGCTGGATATTGAATGTTTTGTTAAGTCAAAATGCCGATCGGCAGGATCTTAGTTTTGCTTTTGTAGTGCTGTCCCCGCTTGCTAAATATTTAACTTGCGCGCTCTACGTTAGTTCGCACTATCACAAAAAAAGTGCTTTTGACTTTCAACACGGCGCTGGGGCGAGCCTCTTACCTATGTATTTATAATCACATCGCTAATTTAAAATACAGTAAATTACTAAAAATATTATCTACCTTTAGATAGGTATTTTGCGAAAATATTTAAATAAAAAAAATGCTATATTAATCATCAGCAAATCTGATTGAGATCGAGAAAAATTAGGTAGCTAAATTAACTTTTTAGCGCTATATTGATATACAGAATACAAAACCTAGGTGACTCACTTGGCTGATATCGTTGATACCGCCGTTGCGGCCGGCTCTTTTACAACTCTAGTTGCTGCCGTTAAAGCTGCTGGTTTAGTAGATACTCTCAAAGGCCCTGGCCCTTTCACAGTTTTCGCTCCTACAGACGAAGCTTTTGCTAAGCTTCCTGCAGGTACTGTAGATTCATTGCTTAAGGACATTCCTAAGCTCAAAAAAATCTTGACTTATCATGTCGTTTCTGGAAAAGTTATGGCTGCTGATGCGGCTAAGCTGAAATCTGCGAAGACAGTTGAAGGCTCAGAAATTAAAATTGATGCTTCCAATGGTGTCAAAATCAATGATTCTACCGTTACCAAAGCAGACGTTGCTGCTGATAATGGTGTCATTCACATCATCGATGCAGTGTTGCTTCCTGCGTAAGCACAGATTTAGATAACTCGATATTATCTTGAGGGCGGTGGCTAAAAACAGCCACCGCCCTATTTTAGTTGAAGTTTAAATATTTTACGCAGATTAATAATTAAAACTATTGTAGAGCAGGGGGAATGGACCGATCGCACTGGCGAAAGTCTGCCCCAATTTTTTCGCGGCTGGGTTTACTGGGAAAACAGGTGACAAGCCAACAAGTGCCGTTGTACTCTGGAGTTGATTGCGGGCTCGCGGGTAGGTGCGGTGCCGCCGCACCCAAAAATTCTCCCATAAACCGGGTCGATCGGGGCTTGTCCTAAATAAGATACAATAAGAAACACAATAAAAGTGCGATCGACATTATTTGACATTCAAGCTATGCAATCTACAACTCAGTCCGAACAATCGCTTACATGGTTGCGTTTTGCAGCGTTTAATTAATTAAGAACTAACAAGTAACAAATAAAGGCGTATAATTGTTGAAGGCTGGCGCTTTTTGCCACACTCCTACGCGATCGCCAATCAATTTCAGCTACTAGAAATGCTGAAATATCCCAACTTAGAAATTTTCCACAAAGATATCCCCTATCTAGACGAAAACTGGCAGCCAGCAACCGGTTTGTTAGACGCAACTGCTGAAGCAGCAATAAAAAATATTCCTCACCCTTCCCTGTCTCTAGAAGCAGACGCTACGTTACGGATATCAGTACCTTACAATTTTGCACCCTCAAATACAAAACGGACGTGCTTGTTTGCCACAACAGAATGGGGAATTCTGCACAACGAAAACTTTAGAATAACGGGCGCAGCTTCCCTCTCCGAAGGACACAGCAACTCCGATCTAATTATTATTACGCCTTCCCATTGGTCGAAAACCGGATTTATCCGCAGCGGTGCGAATCCCGATCGCACAATTGTCATACCTTGCGGCATCGATCCGAATATATACAAACCTTTAACAAAATCGGAACGCGAAGCTTTGCGAAAACAGCTAGGATGGGAGGGATTTGTATTTTTGAATGTCGGTGCAGGATCTCCAAATAAAGGCATCGATTTATTGTTAAAAGCTTTCTCCGTTGTAGTTGAAAGTCATCCCGAAGCTAGATTAGTATTGAAAGGAGAAGAATCAATATATGAGTCGGATTCTCTGATTGCTCAAAACATAGACGAACTGACATTTGACGAAGCAGAAAAAGTTTTACCGCGCATGGCTTACATAGGAGAAACACTGTCTTTTGAAAAAATGGCTCAACTTTATCAAGCCGCCGATGCCTACGTATCTCTTTATTTAGCAGAAGGGTTCAATTTACCAGCACTAGAAGCAATTGCTTGTGGCTTGCCGCTAATCTGCACTAAAGGCGGCCCGACGGATGATTTTACAACTCCAGATTTTGCTTGGCACGTCGAAAGCACGTTTCAAGAAGGTACTTCTAATGGTATGCCGATATTTCGCCTGATGCCAGATTTAGAACATTCGATCGCCTTAATGAAAAATATTATAGAACAGCCGGATTTGTGCGATCGCTCTCGCGAAGCAGGCCCCAATTTTGTAGCGGCTGGGTTTACCTGGAAACACGTTGCCGACCAACTCCTAGAGGTACTTTTGCCAAGTATTCGATCGCCAAATTAAACAGGGTGCGATCGAACACTTAGCAATTTCCGATAATTAGCGCTTGCAGGGCGCTGTTCGGAATTAATATAAGATACAATAGGACAACAAGTTTAAGCTTCAGACGTTATTTGACATTCAAGCTATGCAATCTACAACTCAGTCCGAGACAGAGCAAGCGATGGACGCTCCCAAACACGGCTTGCCCGTTACCATCATTACAGGATTTCTCGGTAGCGGCAAAACAACCCTGCTCAACCACATCCTGACCAACCAGCAAGGTTTGAAAACAGCAGTTTTAGTCAATGAATTTGGCGAAATCGGCATCGACAACGAACTGATTGTCACCACCGACGACAACATGGTTGAGCTGAACAACGGCTGCATTTGCTGCACAATTAATGAAGACTTGGTAAATGCAGTTTACAAAGTTTTAGAACGTCAAGAAAACCTCGATTATCTAGTAGTAGAAACAACCGGACTCGCCGACCCCCTGCCAGTTGCTCTAACTTTTTTAAGCACAGAACTGCGCGACCTGACCCGTCTAGATTCGATAGTGACAGTAGTAGACGCAGCTAACTACAGCTTAGATTTGTTTAACTCAGAAGCAGCTTACAGTCAAATAGCTTACGGCGATATAATTATCCTCAACAAAACAGATTTGGTTGAAGAAGCAGATTTAGATTTGTTGGAAGTTAAGATTCGCGATATCAAAGAAGGTGCTCGAATTTTGCGAACAGTAAAATCGCAAGTTCCCCTACCGCTAGTCCTCAGCGTCGGGTTGTTTGAGTCGGACAAATATTTCCAATCTGAGGAAACTGCTAGCAGTCACGAACATCACGACCACGGCCATCACGACCACGGCCATCACGACCATCACGACCATCACGACCATCACGACCACGGCCACGAACATCACGACCACGACCATCACGACCACTCCGACCATTTAGAAAATGACGGATTTACCTCAATTTCTTTCCAAAGCGACAAGCCGTTTTCTCTGAGAAAATTTCAATATTTCTTAGACAACCAACTGCCAACAAACGTGTTTCGCGCCAAAGGGATTATGTGGTTTGAAGAAAGTCCCAAACGGCATATTTTCCATTTGAGTGGCAAGCGATTTTCGATGGACGACGACGAGTGGAAAGGCGACGATCGCAAAAACCAGCTTGTTTTGATCGGTCAGGGTTTGGATACCGAGACTTTGCGATCGCAAATCGAAAACTGTCTATGTATGCCTGCACCCAATCGCGGCAAAGGTTTTGGGAAAAACTAAAGCTTGAAAATTAACCAGGGAGACTTGGCTGCGATCGCCAATGTCTAACAGTTCGATCGTTCGGACTTTAGTCCTCAGAATTGTGCGGACTAAAGTCCGAACGATCGAACCAATGTTAATTCGCTTGTACTCAAGAAACGTTTTGATTTTTACACTTAATTGTCAACTGTCGGCTGCTATAAATGCGAGTAATCATCCAGCGAGTCAAATCGTCTCAAGTCCAAATTAACGGTGAAATTGTCGGCAAAATAGGCTGCGGACTCAACTTGCTTGTAGCTATTGCAGACACCGACACCGAAGCAGAACTCGACTGGATGGCTCGCAAATGCCTGGAACTGCGTTTGTTTCCCGACTCGGCCAGCGAGGGCGGCCGCTGGGACAAGTCCGTACAAGACATCGGCGGCGAGTTGCTGGTGGTCAGTCAGTTTACACTGTACGGGGACTGCCGCAAAGGTCGGCGACCTTCCTTTGACCGATCTGCCGCTCCTGAACGAGCCGAAATTTTTTATGATAAATTTGTCGAAAAATTGCGCCAGAGCGGCTTAAAAGTCGAAAAAGGCGTGTTTGGAGCCATGATGCAAGTCTTAATAGAGAATGACGGGCCTGTGACTTTGGTATTAGAGAGAGAATCGGCGTCAATAGTTTGACAGGCCTCTCTGTACTTCTCTTCCTTCGTGTCCTTTGCGTCTTCGCGGTTCGTTCCCAAAAATCCCTTGCGCCTTTTTCAACCAAATTTCTAAATTCACCGGGTTTCCTAGCTTCTGTGGCGTAGGTTTTGAAGATAGTGAAGTTCGCTACACTCTGCCAACTCTCGATTCCACAATCTCCAACGCCGAAAACCCCCTCAAAAGGCCAGTTGGTAAATTGTCCACTCAGAGGCCCCAGAACACCGTTCATCTTTGTCGCGATCGCCCTACCGGAATTACAGCTCAGAATGCTTGTACAGTAAGGCTTTAAGGACAAAAAAAACAATCTTTCACAGCCAGCGCTTAGAATCAGATTCAGCAGCCAAAAACTGTTGCATCAGAGAGTGGAACACTGGCATCACTGCGATTATCTCTACTTCCCTATATTCAATGTATAGAGAGTTGAATCAGCACAGCAAGCGAAACCGCCAGCAACTGCCGCCTTGCTCTCTGACAAATGTCCTCGCACGCTGTGCGCTACCACGAGATAAACGCCATGACTGTCAAAACTGCCACCAACGCCGTCAACTGCAACACCGCTTCTGGCCTCAACTTCATTCCTGCAGCAGCAGGCGCACAAACCGCCGAAATCAATACTGCTCCCAGCATCGATGTTCTGGCTTTGGCTGAATTCGCCCTGAAAGAATTGCAAGCCTCCATGAAAGCTCCCAGCCGCAGCGCTCAAGCAGTGGCGATGCGGATTGCTAAGGAAGTTGAACGGATTTGCCAAAAAAGCGATCGCATCCAAGTTTCCGGCGAAGTTGAAGCTTGGCAAATCACCTTGGCCGAACACCGCTTGCAAAAAACTCTGCAATTCTACCGCCTCGGTTCCAAACAAGGCCGCGTCGAACTGCACTCTCACCTGGCGGCGATGATTTACCGCCATGTTGCATCTTTCCGCTCGAACTTGAACTTCCAAGCTCGTTACAACATGATTGAAGACTTTTTGCAAGGCTTTTACATCGAAGCTTTGCGAGCTTTCCGCCGCGAACACCAACTCGATCTCAACTACACTCCCCGCACGCAAATTGAATTGGCTGAGTACATGGCTTTTACCGAACACTACGCCAAACGCCAAATCGGTTTGCCCGGCCGCAACCGCCAACGCCTGATCGTGCTTCGCGCTCAAGGATTTGCCAAGGGCCAGCCTCCCGAAACTGCGATCGACATTGAAATGGCTGTAGAGTCTGGCAAGGGAGAAGATGCCGAAATGTACAGCCGCTCTCCGGCGCTGCAACAAGTACGCGAACAAATGGTTTCGGAAACTGTCGATCCGGCTGATGCTGTGCTGCGCGATCGAGTAGTCGCTGAATTGATCGCTTATCTGGAAGCTCAAAATCAGCCCGAATGCGTGAACTACTTAATGTTGAAATTGCAAGACCTTTCGGCTTCGGAAATCGATCGCGTTCTCGGTTTGTCTTCCCGCCAGCGCGACTACTTGCAACAGCGGTTTAAGTACCACGTCGAAAAATTTGCCCGCACTCAAAACTGGAAACTCGTACACGAATGGCTGGGTGCTGATGTGGATCAAAAGCTGGGAATGACTTCCGACAAATGGGAAGCATTTCGCGCAGGGCTGTCTCCCCAAATGCAGGAATTGTTGGAAATGAAGCAGAATCAAGAAAGCGACAAGGCGATCGCCACAGCACTCAACTGCACTCCCAAACAAGTCCAAAAACGCTGGGCACAACTGTTGGAGCTGGCAAGCCAGACTCGCAACAGCAACCAAGCTTAACGGGTGATGCAAAATGAATGCAACTGTTTTCTGGAGACTGGAAAATGCGATCGGGTGCGGCATCTGCACGGGAACGCCCGCCCCGCTTTCCGCTCTCAAAACTCCAACTGGGAATGCTGGATTATAACAGCTTTTGAGCTAATTAAATATATTAAAAAAGCACTAATTTTTCTTAATATTTATGATTCCCAGGAATAACCTGGGATTTTTTTTATTAGGAATTGGTAAGATGCTCGTTATTAAAAACGACATTAAATCCTCTCTTCATGGAATAGTAAATTAACTGTTATACCATTTTTTTAAAGATGTGGTATAGATGAAGTTTTAGCTCCCCCCCGAAATCGCGGGGGGGTTGGGGGGGGTGATATCTAGCGCTACTTTATGAAATTGGTATTAACAGCCAACAGCCAACAGCCAACAGTCAACAGTCAACAGTCAACATCATTCCAATGCTACCGCATTTGATATCATATCCTGTCGATTGACCGCAACCAGCAAGGTTAATGCGAACTTGCATACGCTCCAATTTGCGAACCAATTCGACAACGGTCAATTTATCGGACACGATATCAATTATCTAAATATTTGCTACAAATGGCAGAAACTCCCCGATTTATTGCTTTCTATGACCTATTAAAAAGCTTGTAATTTTCGAGTTTTTAAACTTTTCATTTACCTGAGACTCCTGCTTTTTTTCCAGCCTAGGTAAGCGAGTTTCCATTCACTTAACAAATAACTAAACAAACCAAGAAATTAGTCATTTTTAACCGACTTAAGCTATTAGTCATGGAATACATTCCTTGGCGGTATCGTGCGTCACGCGAGGGCTTTTAGGAGATGCGGGTAATCACAAGCTTTCAAAAGGGAGGGGGAACAACACTTGATTTTAAGTCCCCCTTGTTAAAGGCGATTTAGGGGACTATCCAATATCTAGGATTATTTTTTATATTTGAGATAAGTTGCAACCGCTAAATCCCATCCATGAAGTAGTGAATCCAGATTTTGTATTATAATCAACATCAACGGTCGAAGCCCAAGAGGAACTATAAAATTTATGTGTCTCAATCCCGGAGATATACTGGCTGAACGCTACAGAATTATTGCTCAATTAGGACAGGGAGGATTTGCTAGAACCTACAAGGCTCAAGATATAGAAAAATCCGAAAATCCTCCCTGCGCGATTAAGGAAATTCCTTTTCCTGAAGGCGACGAGCTCCGGGTATTGGAAAAATGCCGGGAGCGATTTCAAAGGGAAGTTAGGGCTTTGCAGACTCTCGGAAATCACTCGCGCATTCCCAAATTGTTCGATCGCTTTGAAGAAAAAAAACATTTTTATATCGTTCAAGAATATATTGAAGGAACACCCCTAAGTCAGGAATTTTTGCCTGCAGGTCAGCAGTGGACGGAATCACAGACGATCGCCTTTTTACGAGAAATTCTAGAAATTTTAAATTTTGTACACCAAGCAAATGTTATTCACCGCGATCTTACACCGGCTAACTTAATTCGGCGCTCCAAGGATGGTAAAATTGTTTTGATAGATTTTGGGGCTGTTAAAGAAATCAGCACCTTTACGGCTAACTCTACGGGTGAAATATTAACATCGCAGGCGATCGGTACAATCGGTTATATGCCGGCGGAACAATACAATCCGAGGTCTGTCCCGCAACCTTATAACGATATTTACGCCCTAGGAATCATTGTGATTCAAGCCCTCACCGGTAAGCTTCCTACGAATCTCCCGCAAGACCCCCAAACTTGTGAAATTGTCTGGGATTACTCGACGCACAATAAACAGATTTTACAAGTTAGCGACAGTCTAAAAAATATTGTTAGTAAGATGGTGCGTTTCCATTTTATTGAACGCTACCAATCTGTTACTGAGGTGTTAGAAGACTTGGATGCGATCGCACCGCCGCCTGTACGCAAAATTGCTCCTCAAAAGCGATCGCGCTTTCCCTGGCCGCTGTTAGGCTTTGCTGGAATTGCGATCGGATTGGCGATCGTACTTTTCATCCCCAAAATTTTGCCGCGACAAACGCTTCCAGCAGATGGTGTAAGTTCTGGCGAAAAACTCCTAGTCCAAACCTCCGCCCTGTGGTCAAAACAAAGGGGAATTAATGAATTTGCCGACTCAAATTATCCCGAAGCTTTAAAATTGCTCAAACAGTCCTGGCGAGATGACCGCAGAGACCCCGAAACTTTAATTTACATCAACAATGCTCTGCTAAAAGCCATCAATGCAGAATATTACACGATCGCGATCGTTGTCCCCATCCGCAGAAATCTAGATGGCAGCATTCAGAACGCCAACTTAGCAGAAGAACTGCTGCGAGGTATCGCTCAAGCTCAAACCGAAGTGAATTTAGGTATCCTCCCTGCAACTGACACCAATCGAGATTTTCCAGGTCAAAGCTTTCTGCAACCACAAGCTATTAGAAAAAAAGGTCTAAAAGTCATCATTGCTGATGACGGAAATATCAAATCCTACGCCAAACAAACGGCAAATTACCTAGTCGCTCAGCCAGATATTCTCGCAGTCATCGGACACTACACCAGCGACATGACCGTAGAAACAGTAGATATTTACAATCGAAATAAACTCGTCGCAATTTCTCCGGGAAGCACCACAGAAGAACTGACGCGCAAACCTCGAAAATATTTCTTTCGGACGGCTCCGACAACTAGCATCGAAGCTGAAGCTTTGGTCAATCAACTATTGAAAGTAGGGCAAAAACGAGTTGCCGCTTTTTACAATCCCAACAGTCCCTTCAGCGCTTCTTTGTGGGAAGAATTTAAAAAGCAATTTGAATCCCGAGGAGGAACGACTTTTAGGAGCAGTAATTATTACGATTTATCTAAAGAGAATTTTAACGCCAAAGCTGCGCTCGCAGAAGTTGAAAAATTTCCCAAAACCGCCTTACTTCTAGTTCCCGACGGTCAAGTCACTAATTCGCTGGAAAATGCGATCGAAATGATTAAAGCTAACGGCGATCGCAATTGGATTGTCGGGCCTTGGACGCTGTACGAGGAGAGAACGCTAAAACTAGCAACACAACTAAAGTCTGTTAAAAAACTCGGTGTATCTGTATTTTGGCATCCCTTAATCAGTTTTGATAAAAAATTTCCGGTAAACGCACAAAAATTGTGGGGAGGCCCGATCAATACTCGCTCTGCCTTAACCTACGATGCGGCTAAAACGCTGATTAAAGCCATAGAAATGCAGCCGGAACCCAGCCGCGAAGGAATGCAAAAAACTATGGCCGATCCTAACTTTAAAGCCGAGGGAGCTACGGGTATAATTGAATTTGACTCGAAGACTGGAAATCGGAAAAACTCTCCTAAAGCATTGGCGCATATTGTACCCTGTGCTAAAAAACAATTTGGCCTTACCTTTGTACCGATCGAATTTCCCACAGCCGCAGCAGCAGGTTTAAAGTGCGATTGAATTGATTGATAAACAAGAATTCATGAGTCATCTGTCATTAGTCAGATCATTTCCGGTCGATTATTATAACAAAAATGGTTCGTTCATTAGTAGTGCGGACTTTAGTCTGCGCTACGAACTAATCTGCCATCGGTCAATCTACCGAACATGATATTATTAGTATTCCTAGGGTGTACCGTCATTGTTTTATCCGAATTTAAATCTACATTTTTACAGATTTGCACCTTATATATAGCCTTTTTAAAGTTGATTGAGCGAGCCTAAAAAAGCCGGATGGCTCGAGGGCGATCGCTCTTGAGCAGCGACCCTACAGTCCGCATTTTTATTGTACTTGTTTTACCTAAAATTTGCTTTATACCAAGTGCAAACATTCCTCCGTTTCACTGCGGCGAATACTTGTTTGTTAAGCGATTTTCGCTTGCGAATCTGTCAGAGTGTTGCTTTTTATGCTGCGTAGTTTTCTTTGTGCGACGCGCCCTAGGAATAATGTTGCTCTGATATAATAGTTGGGGAATGGTTAAATAAAAAGTTGTTTATTAAACTGGCGATGGTACAGGTGCGTCGTTCATATCGTTTGCGGTTGCATCGTCAGGTGATTTAACCGCAGAGAACACAGAGGACACAGAGAGAGAGAATAGAGATATGAATACAGGACGATGTTACCGGATTTGATATCACTCGAAACAGTCGATTTTTATTGATGAATTTTCCATCGCGACGCACCCTAGGGTTACTAATTTATTTCTGCTTTACCCTAATTTATTCGTGCTTTTCGCACAAAAGTTCTCAGCCATCAAGGTCAAGCCCCCTTAGCCAAGCACAAATTTTTAAGCCCGCAAATTTTCAATAAATTAGATATATTAAACAAAGCTAGTCTTTTTTATACTAACGCTTATGACGGTCAATCTCGCTTCCTCACCAAGTTCTAGTCTCAAACCAGAAGCCCAGAATATCTCGGCCCTCAAACAAGTCTTGCAGACAATAAATGCCGATAGCTGTCCGGGTTCCTACAACTTCCACCTCCACACAGTTAACTCCGACGGGCGATCGCAGTCAGAGAAAGTGATGGAACAAGCAATAGCCATAGGCCTCAAAGGCTTAGCTATTACTGACCACCACAGCACCAAAGGCTACGCTCAAGCTCAAATATGGCTGGATAATTGGAAATTAAAGCATCCCGACAAAATTAGCGCTGCGCCGACTCTTTGGACAGGGGCTGAAATTAATGCTGAATTGCTCAACAACGACGTACACATTCTCGCTTACGCCTTCGATCCAGAACATCCCAGTCTCACACCTTACTTGCGAGGGGATAGAGGTACGGTCGGCCACGCTTGTTATTCCGCAGCCAGGGTAATTGAAGCTATTCAGGAAGCAGGAGGTTTAGCAGTTCTAGCACATCCTTGCCGGTATCGATCGACCGCCGATCAACTCATCCCAGAAGCAGCCCGTTTCGGCATTGACGGCGTAGAAACTTACTATGCTTACGGGAATCCCTGTCCTTGGAAACCGAGTCCCAAACAAACTGCTTTAGTCAAAGATTTAGCAGAAACTTACGGTTTGTTGGGAACTTGCGGCACCGACTCTCATGGTCTGAGTCTTTTAGTCCGAATCTAGTAGTTGGGGGAATTGGGAATTGGGAATTGGGAATTGGGAATTGGGAATTGGGATTGGGAATTGGGATTGGGAATTGGGATTGGAATTGGGAATTGGGATTGGGAATTGGGAATTGGGAATTGGGAATTGGGAATTGGGAATTGTTAACTAATGATTAATGACTAATGACTGATGACTAATGACTGATGACTAATGACTAATGACTAATGACTAATGACTAATGACTGATGACTGATGACTAATGACTAACGTTCTGGGAACAACTGACAGGATCTGTTAGTTGGCTGATTTGCCCAATCCAAACGAGAATTGCCAAATCGATCCATCCAAGCTTCCAAATAAGCCCGATTAGCCTTTTTTTCCTCTGGATCTGAGGTATTCATGGGATGAGGTGCTAAACCCAAAATAGTCGAAGTCGTCACGCAAAACATCGACTTCTGAAAACTTTGGCAAATTTGCACGCGCACATCATCTTCGCCGCGACAACTACTGCGGTAAATTTCTTGCAAATAATCCGGCAGAAAATGCCGCATATCTTGCATCAATTGAGTGGGCGGAATGCCTGCGCCTCCAATCGGCAAAGGATCAGCAAATAAGGCCCCGTAGCCAAAATCTTTTTGTTCTTCGGGGATTTGATGTGCTTGGGCGTTGTATGAAACTACTCCAAAAAATGCAGTACCTCGAAAGAAAATTGCCTCTACATAAGGGACTGCTACATCTGCTAAAAATGTCAAACCTGCCGAGGCTGGAATGATATCGTAGTCTCGATCGCCAATCTTGACGCTGTAGGTGATTGGTAGACTGGCGGCACCGACCAAGCCTGCTAAGATAAAATCAACTACGTCAGCGATCGACTTAATTTCACCTGCTTCGTAGCGATCGGACAAATCGATAAATAAATCGCTCATTACCCGCCAAAACTGACCCAGCCCGGTGTAGTAAGCCAGCATCCGCACTTGTTCCGGCAAAAAATTAGGGAAGACTTTGTGCAGTCCCTGCATGAAAAAATTGCCTTTTAACTTAGCTGCGATCGCCTTTTCGACCAAACTGCTAAATTCCGGGGAATCCAAATAACTGTCCAAACCCCCGCCGCCGTGCCAAAGCATGGTTCTCATCACATACTCAGCATACTCAAAATTAATGCGGTCGTGCCACAAATAGCGGATTAATTTCGGTCGAGTCACTTCTCCGTTAAAATATTTAAAAAACGGAAAAAGCACTAAGAATTGTTTTTCAGCGATGTAGTTAAGATTGAGGGAGTAGGCATCTAGAACCACACCGTAACTTTTGAGAATGCCGACTACTTCTACTACATTTTCCGTTGATTCTGGAAGCAAAGCTTTGCCTGATTCCAAGATGTCAATGTAGGCGGATAGAGGATGGGCAGAGGGTTTTAATACGGTAGTTGTCATTAGATTTCAACCTTCATTGAATAACTGTTTTATGACCGATAAATTCAAAATCCATAGAAAGGTTTGATTGTTTGGACTTCAGTCTTCAGAATTTGAATAGGACTGAAGTCCAAACAATCAAACCTATGGAAGTTTTCACTCCAAGTTGTGAGCAACTTGTTGAACTTGTGCGGGCACAGCCGATACTAAGCCGATCGCAGTTTTCTCGCTTAAAGCTACTAAAACTCCAGGCTGTACTCCCATAATGGCGATAATTACTGCTAAAACCAGCGAAGGAATGCGATCGCGCCAGCGGACTTGTGGCAAATTCACCACTAAATCGGAAAGGCGGCCGAAAAAGGCGCGGTTGACCATAATTAAAAAGTAAACTGAAGTCAAACCAGTGCCGATCATGCAGAGCACAGTTTGCACTGGAAACACTGGTAAACTACCCCGAAAAATCAAAAATTCAGCAATAAATCCCGATAACCCCGGAATGCCGGCACTTCCCATCACGCCGAGGATCATTAAACTACCAATCATCGGTAAACCGCGATCGGGATTGAACAAACCTTTGAGCACGTCGATGTTGCGGCTTCCAGATTTTTTGTAAACAATACCGACACTCAAAAATAGCAGCCCTGAAATTAAACCGTGGCTAACCATTTGCAAAACAGTTCCGATCGTACTAATCTCTGTAGCTGCGGCGCTAGCTAACAAAATGTAGCCCATATGAGCGATAGAACTGTAAGCTACAATTTTTTTCATATCTTTTTGGGCGATCGCGCAACTCGCCCCGTAAATCACGCTTACCACCGCCCAACTCGCCAACCAAGGCGCAGCCACCGCCCACGCATCGGGGAACAAACCCAAACCAAAGCGCAGCATCCCGTAGGTGCCCAACTTCAACAGCACCCCCGCTAACAGCACAGAAACAGGAGTCGAAGCCTCTACGTGAGCATCCGGCAGCCAAGTATGAAAAGGTACTAAAGGAATCTTAATTCCAAAAGCTAGCAACACCCCAGACAGCAACACAAGTTGCCTCACCAAAGGTAAAGGCAATCCACCTTGTAAATGCGATGCACCCGCTGCACCAACCATATCGAAACTAGAAGCACCGCTGAGCCAAACTACTCCCAAGAAAGAAGCCAGCAACACCATGCCAGAAAATGCAGTATAGATTAAAAACTTAGTAGCAGCATAACCCCGGCGCTCGCCGCCCCAAATCGCAATCAACAAGTAAAGCGGAATCAATTCTACCTCAAAAAACAGGAAAAATAGCAGCAAGTTTTGAGATAAAAAAGCTCCCGTGACTCCCCCACTAATTAACAGCATCAAAGAATAATAAAGTCGAGGTCTGCGAATCGAATCATCCGTAGCGTAAATAGCGACCCCTGTCAGTAGAGTATTTAAAATCACCAAAGGCAGAGACAAACCATCAACGCCGAGATTGTAATTCAATCCCAAAGTATCTAGCCAAGGAACAAATTCCGAAAACTGCAACTGACTCGTACTGATATCAAACTGAGCAGCTACAATCACCGAGAGAATAAAAGTCACGCCCGCAATGACGAGAGAGGCATTCCGAACTACTTTAGAACTCACCGCACTGGGCCAGAACCCAATCAGAGCGGCGGTCAACATTGGTATCCAGATTAAAGCACTGAGCATCAATTCAAACTTCCCTTGTTACGCAGCTTTAGAGAACTATATTTAACATTAACGCAAAGACACTGAAAAAAAAACTATCGGTCAATTTTCTTGTTAACATAGATGCCAATGACTCTGGAATCGTCCTCTAACCTGAAGTATTAGCGATCGATAAGATTTGCCAATTAAATGGGATCATCTCATTTTTGCAAAAAATATCTTTTCTTGGAGTGCGAGCCTCTCCGAAGAGCGAGGTGTATAATACTCGCTCTTCGGGGACGATCGCACTACGACACAATTTCAATACCCAAACTTTTACCCGATGGGAAAATTCCGCTTGCACAATTGTGATTGACATTAAATAAAATTAGAAAAAAAGCAGACAAACTCAAAACAATTCATCTGCATTTATCCTCGTAAATTCCCCTTTCATTTGCGGTTCAAAAAAGCCAAATAATTAGCCCTATCAACACAGCAACCCCACTCGCAATAGTCAACACATAAAACTGCGACTGACCTGTTCCGCTGTACTTCAACCCTTCGCCGCTGAAAATTGTGGCAAAACCGAACAAATTCACCACCCCGTCTACTACGTACTTGTCAGTCCAAGCACTGATTTGAGCAATAGAAGCCACGGCCCAAACCACAGTCAAGCGGTAAACTCGATCGATATAAAAGTCGTAAGCAAACAAATCCTGCACCTCCGGCAACGGCAGCCGTACTGGTCTAGGTAAAACTCCGTACCAATAAATCGCCACCCCAATCGCAACGCCAATAAAGCCAGATAACATCAAAAGCGGAACATTTAGAGTCTTCAACAGCAAATTTAAAGTATCAAAATCCCCGGTTTTCGCCCAAGGCCCAGTCCAACTAATTAACAGTTGCCACCGCTGCAAAATCCAAGGTACCAACAGCCCGATCACGGTCAAAATTACCATCGGTAATGCCATAGTCCAACCGACTTCCGGAGCTCTGCGAGTTTTCGGCTGCGGTTTTCCTGCAAACACTAAACCGAATACGCGAGTTAAATTTAGGGCTGTTAAACAATTAACCAAAAGCAATACAACTACCAACCACAAGGGCACTGTCCAAAAACCGTTGAGCCAGCGCCGCATCGCCCAAAAGTTACCCATTGGTAATAGCGCTACCATCCCTGAAGCGCCTACTAAATAAGCCATTGTTGTGGCAGGCATCTTTGACCACAACCCACCCATTTCTGTTAAATCTTGAGTGTTGGTTGTCAGAATCACTGACCCTACGCTCATGAATAATAGTCCTTTGGCGATCGAGTGCGTGAACAGCAGCAGCAAAGCAATGTCAACTTCATTGAGCCCCACCGCGATAAACACTAAACCCAAAGAAGCGCTGGTGGAATGCGATAAGGCTCTTTTGAGGTCGATTTGGGCGATCGCCACCAAAGAAGCACCAACCGCCGTCACCGCACCCAAAACCACCAACACCACACCAGTCACCGGCGATAGCGCTAAAACAGGCTGAAGTTTAATCAAAATATAAGCGCCAGCACCTACAACAACCGTATTCCGCATAATCGAAGCCGGGTTGGGCCCTTCCATCGCCTCGTCTAGCCACAAATGGAACGGAAACTGAGCGCACTTGGCTGTAGGTGCAGCGATTAAAGCCAAACCTAAAAGAGTCGCTACCAAAGGAGACAAAGTTGCAGTTTCCGCCCATGTTTCTAAATCGGAAAAATTCAAACTTCCCGCTAAAGTAGAAAGCGTCACTACTCCCATCAGCAGCGGTACATCTCCTACACGCTTTGTTAAAAACGCATCTCTAGCCGCCGTTACTACCAGGGGTTGAGCGTACCAAAACCCGACTAGCAAATAAGTTGAAAGCGTCAGCAATTCCAACAAAGCGTAAGTTAGCAGCAGCGAGTCGCTAATCGCAATCCCGCTAATTGCTCCTTCAAAAAAACCCAGCAGCCCAAAAAATCGAGCTAGCGCCCAGTCTTTTTCCATGTAGCCAATAGCGTAAATTTGTGCTAGCAGACTCAGAACTGTAACTAACTCCATTGCTCCGACGCTGATGGTCGAGATTTCTATGGCAAAAGACAAATTTAAATCTGCTGCTTGCACCCAGTGTACGAGCAACTGTTGGGGGGGTCGATCCCACGTGGCTCTAAAAATCACCGTTCCGTGGATGAAAGCCAATACAGTCATCAACAAATTGAAGTAAGCTGCAGGTCTCGGCCCTGTGGTGCGAACGGTTCCTGTAGACCACGGCAAAGTTAAAATTGCGCCAATTAAGCCATATAAAGGAACCCACCAACAGGCTTGGAGGAGAAATTCAGTCATTTAATTTATCCTTGAAACTTTAAATTACTGGCTGCCTCGATCCAAAGGCAGTTCCGGGCGATCGCCCGACACCCTAAAACTTTGACTGAACCCGATCGTATAGTTCTGGCAAAATAATTTGCACCCAAAATTAACTATACATTAAAGCATCAAAAATGATAATTATGTGACTACAAAATTACTGCCTTCTCAGAATCGGCAATCAAAGAAAAAAAAGACCGCAGATTGGTAAACACTGCCTTTTGTGTCTGTTTCCTCGCGATCCCCCTTTGGAAATCCCCAAATTTCTCAACGTCGATCGACCCTGCCTTCACCTACCGAACTCTACTTTTCAGGTATTTTTACTCACTCGACTCCCCGATCGCCACCCACATCTACTCCTCGGAATCTTAAGATTATTAAATAAATATTAAATTATTTTAAGTAACATAAAAATTTTTAATTTTTGTTATTAAACATTATGATGTTAGATTATATTGTCAAGGTGGACAGATTCCCCTATTCTATAAGGATAGGAAGCTTTACACTGCATTCCTAAATAATGTGGCCTTCCCCGTCCAAATTTTTAGATTTATCAAAGATTTGTAACGGTAATTCCGCTCATGCTTAAATTGGAGATTCAAAAATGTCAATAGCCGTGGGAATGATTGAGACAAAAGGTTTTCCCGCCGTTGTGGAAGCTGCCGACGCTATGGTCAAAGCTGCTCGCGTTACCCTTGTGGGTTATGAAAAAATCGGCAGCGCCCGCGTCACAGTGATTGTGCGCGGCAACGTGTCGGAAGTCCAAGCCTCAGTCGCAGCCGGAGTGGAATCCGTCAAGCGGGTGAACGGCGGAGAAGTAGTCTCTACCCACATCATCGCTCGCCCCCACGAAAACCTAGAATACGTTCTGCCCATTCGTTACACAGAAGCAGTAGAACAGTTCCGAGGCTACTAAGTTCTTAGCCCACAGAAAATTAATTTGACGAAAAGTTGGACTAAAATCAGTACGTTCGTCAAAAATTAACAGTTTAGTTCCCCAAATATTCAATCAGGAGTAAAACCAATGGCAATTGCAGTTGGCATGATCGAAACCCTAGGCTTCCCCGCAGTCGTGGAAGCAGCAGACGCAATGGTCAAAGCAGCCCGCGTCACCTTGGTAGGGTACGAAAAAATCGGTAGCGCTCGCGTTACAGTCATTGTAAGAGGAGATGTCTCGGAAGTGCAAGCTTCCGTAGCCGCTGGAGTAGAGTCGGTGAAGCGCGTTAACGGCGGACAAGTGATGTCCACCCACATTATCGCCCGCCCTCACGAAAACTTGGAGTACGTGCTACCCATTCGCTATACCGAAGCTGTAGAACAGTTCCGTGAAGGCGTCAGCGGTATTCGTCCCCTCAACAGATCTTAAGACGGGCGATCGGCTGTTCGGGGCATTTGGTAATTAAAACTTGAAAATTAAAAATTAAAAAGCGCGAAATTTTTGATTTAGCATTTTTAATTTTTAATTGATGCGGGCATGGGATATTGGTTATTAGTCATCAGTCATTCGATTTTAGATTTTAGATTTTAGATTTTAGATTTTAGAATTGACTCCAAAGATGCAATCTGGGAGCTTTAATTCAAGTCTAAAATTTTGGATTCGACTATCGGTATCGTCTAGAAATTGTATTCATTTTTTAGCCGGTCGCGAGTCATCAGTCATCAGCTATCGGTCATTAGTTATTAGACGCAAAACTCTAAAATGAAGACATGAGACTGAATAAAGCTAATTGAAAAAAGACAAGTGACGGCAAAAGAATGACAATTACCAATTACCAATTACCGATTACCTAAAATGCAAATGGCCAAAGTTCTCGGCACAGTTGTCAGTACCCAAAAAGAGCCGACGCTGAGAGGATCGAAATTTCTACTCCTGCAATTCATCAATGAAGAAGGTTTGCCAGTTCCCGGATATGAAGTAGCGGCTGACTGTGTGGGTGCTGGTATAGATGAATGGGTTTTAGTGACCAGAGGTAGCGCAGCCCGGATCGCGCCCGGAAGCGAAAACCGTCCGATCGATGCTCTGGTAGTAGGCATTATAGATACTGTCAATGTAGAAAACCGCCTCATTTACAGTAAAAAAGACGACCCATATTAGTTGCCACCGTTAGCAGTTAGCAGTTAGTGGCAAAATAACTAACAACTAACAACTAACCCTTCGACTCCGCTCAGGGCGAGGCAACTAACAACTAACAAAAAGATTTTTCAGCTTAGGAGAACTTAATTTATGGCAGTCCGCAACGTTGCGGCTCCCCCGACGCCTTGGTCGAAAAACTTGGCTGAGCCCAAAATTCACGATACCGCCTACGTACATTCCTTTTCTAACATTATTGGGGATGTGCATATCGGTTCAAATGTGATGATTGCCCCCGGGACATCTATCCGCGCCGATGAAGGCACTCCGTTTTATATCGGAGATGGAAGCAATATTCAAGACGGAGTAGTGATTCACGGCCTAGAACAAGGCCGAGTCACAGGAGAGGATGACAAATCCTATTCCGTGTGGGTGGGGAAAAATACTTCCCTCACCCACATGGCTTTAATTCACGGCCCTGCCTACGTAGGCGACGAGTGCTTTATCGGCTTTCGCTCTACGGTGTTCAATGCCAGGGTGGGAAACGGGTGCATTGTGATGATGCACGTATTAATTAAAGATGTGGAGATTCCCCCCGGTAAGTACGTACCTTCGGGAGCCATCATCACCAATCAGAAGCAAGCCGATCGCCTGCCAGATGTTCTTGATTCAGATGTAAAATTTGCGACCCACGTTATCGGCATCAATGACGCCCTGAGAACGGGTTATCGCTGCGCTGACAACATAGCCTGTCTAGCACCAATTCGCAACGAGAAAACTAAAAACTCAAATATCACTCAAATGAATTATTCTACTCAAACCGGCAGCCAATTGAGTTCTTCTATAGCTGATAGCATCCGCAATTTACTAGCCCAAGGATACAGCGTGGGAGCAGAACACGCCGACGCGCGCCGCTTCCGTACCGGTTCTTGGCGCACTTGCGGCCCAATTTCTTCAACCCGCCACTCAGATGTAGTCGCGGCTTTGTCAGCTTGCATGGCTGACCACCAAGGAGAATACGTCCGCTTGATCGGGATTGACACCAAAGCCAAGCGCCGCGTACTCGAAGAAATCGTCCAAAGACCGGGAGAAAACGGCTCTAACGGTTCTAACGGCGCAAAAACTCACCAATCTAACGGTCAATTTGCACAAGCTTCCCACCGCAATACCGGTTCTGTCTCCAGCAGCGGCAAATTGAGCGCGGAAACAGTGGGGACTGTTCGCAGCTTGCTAAGTCAAGGTTACAAAGTGGGGACGGAACACGCCGACGCGCGCCGCTTCCGTACCAGTTCCTGGCAAAGCGGGGCTTCGCTGCAAACGAGAAATGAATCTGAGGCGATCGCCGCTTTAGAATCTGTGATGAACCAATATCCTGGCGAATACGTGCGCTTGATCGGGATTGACCCGAAAGCTAAACGCCGCGTGGTTGAAGAAATTATTCAGCGTCCCGACGGCCCAGTTGCTCAATCGGCTCAGTCTGGTGCAACATCGGGATTCAAACCAGCAAAAGGTAAAGAAGCTTACACAGGTGCGGTCGCCAGCAGCGGCATCTTGACCGGCAAGGCGATCGAGCAAATCCGCAACCTGCTCTCCCAAGGCTACAAAATTGGCACCGAACACGCCGACGCGCGCCGTTTCCGCACCGGTTCTTGGAGCAGTTGCGCGCCGATCGACTCCAACCGCGAATCCGAAGTAATTTCGGCTCTCGAAAGCTGTCTCAACGAACACAGCGGCGAGTACGTCCGCTTGCTCGGTATCGACTCCAAGGCCAAACGCCGCGTACTCGAAGAAATCATCCAGCGCCCTTAAGAACGCCTGGTAATTAGCTTGTTTCTCCCGTTAAGTGCTCGCGTTGGGCTAATGGGAGAACCAACCCTAGGATTCAAGTTTGGTTTGAGAGAGTTAAACAGTTCGATTGAGAATTTTTGGGAAAAATTTAAGATTTTCTCAAACTTTATAAAAAATCTTAAAGCCCGAACAAAATTTAGGCAAAAAAGGTTTGATGCGTTACTTACATGGGTAAGGTACGCAAGTTTAAGCCTGCGTAATTTAGGTTTAAATTCAGTCTCGATCGAGCTTTTCAATATTAGTAAGTTCTCGTTTATTGGATGGATGCGGTTAATTTTTTTGAGTCAATAAAACCCATAAATTAAAGTCCTTTTATCTAAAAAAATAGCTCATTTCATGGTAAAGTTGAATGTATTTATCGCCACTGCAATTAAGTAGCAACTCTCAGATTTTGATGAGTGGCGATGTGGTTGTGAATGAGAGGGCGGCGATCGCCCCAGGAGTCATCCTGCAAGCAGATCCGGGAAGTCGGATCTCGATCGCCGCCGGTGCGTGTATCGGTATGGGAACTATCCTTCACGCCCGTGAAGGCGATCTGGACATCGGGGCGGGCGCGATTCTGGGTGCAGGGGTGCTGGTAGTAGGTGCGGGGACGATCGGCGAAAATGCCTGTATAGGCGCGGCGACAACCCTGATTAATCCTTCTATCGACAAACTGCAAATTTTGCCAGCCGGTTCTCTGCTCGGAGATACCAGCCGCCAAATACCAGCAGAAGTAACCGCAGAAGCAGAAGCAGCCCCGGAACCGGAACCGGAACCTCCCTCCGTTAGTACGCCAGCCGTCGATCGACCGATCGATGAGCCAACCGCCGCCGCCCCTACACAGCCTCAAACACCGCCGGAGACAGCCCCACAACCGCTGCAAGACGCTGCCTCAGACCAGCCCCAACCAGCAGATACCCCAACTATTCTGTACGGCCAAGCTCACATCAATCGGCTGCTGGGGACGCTGTTTCCGCACCGACAAGCTTTTAATCGATCGGAGGAAAACGGTCAAACTCTCTCGGGCGGTTCCGGGTAGCGCTAAGTCGATTTTAGATTTTAGATTTTAGATTTATTTCGCAGATCGATCTGAGAAATTGAAATTTTGTCTAAATTTTGGGCTTGACCCTCAAAACTGTCAAGGGCTTGTATTGACAATGTTGGGGCGTGGTCATTTCAGCAAAAGGCAGCTATGCTGAAGGCAGAATCAAAAAATATAAATAGGTAATATTATATTATTGGTAGCTCAGCAATTTTTAAGGCTTTGCAGCAGAAATCTGTGTCTTGCAGCTCGTGCAGTCTGTCTGGTCATCTGAGAAACTACAATTATCCACAAATTTTAATTTTGAGAAGTTTCTGAAGGTAATTGAAGATGGACGGACAAATAGATCGTAAAATTGACCCCGATAGCTCGCAGCGCCAAGAATATTTCAAAGATACTGCTTTGGGTTTGGTATCTACCAAAAGTTTTCCGGCGATTGTCGGGACTGCTGACATGATGCTGAAGTCGGCGGGGGTGATTTTAGTAGGATACGAAAAAATTGGTTCCGGTCACTGTACGGCGATCGTCCGCGGCAGAATTTCGGACGTGCGTTTGGCTGTGGAAGCAGGAGCTCAGACAGCAGAACAGTTCGGACAGTTTGTTTCTAAATTGGTGATTCCCAGACCTTTGGCTAATTTGGAAGTGGTTTTGCCGATCGGCTTCCGGCTGACTGAACTCTCCGAAAGCGGCAATTATTCGCGGCTGAGCAATCAGGCGATCGGTTTGCTCGAAACGCGGGGATTTCCGGCAATGGTCGGTGCTTGCGATGCTATGCTCAAATCCGCAGACGTACACTTGGCCGCCTACGAGAAAATTGGCGCAGGTTTGTGTACGGCAATTATTCGCGGTGCAGTTGCAGATGTCGCAGTCGCCGTAGAAGCCGGGATGTACGAAGCTGAACGCATTGGCGAGTTGAACGCGGTGATGGTAATTCCGAGGCCTTTGGAAGATTTGGAACAAACTTTGCCGCTGGCGAGTTGCTGGATAGAACACCGCAAACCTGTGATGATGCCAATCTCTGTTCAGGAAAAGGAAAAAGAATTGGTCGAACTTCCAGATTTGGAGAAATTGAGAGTTTATGTGGAAGAGGAAGTCGAGCGGTAATTGGTAATTTTTATCTAATTAGCCAGCAAAATTTTGTCAATATCTGCTGCGAGAAATACTGAGTTGAAATTGCTAAACAGGATATAAATTTTACTCAAGAGAAATGCGTGCAACAATTTATACCGAGGGGCGGGTCAAGCTTAATTTTGCTACCCGTGCCGATCGCACCTACATAGAGACACACAGAGCGCCAGCGCCAACTAAAATGTTGAGCAAAAGTCGTAGCGTAGCGGGGCGTAAGCCATCGGGTAAACAATCGAACTCATAAATTAAATCCAGCCGAGGATCGTGCTCTTTCAAGATGATTTAACTGCTGTTAAAATCGACCTAAATCCTGTTTTGGGTAGATTTCCTGGAATAACTCAAGAGTTACTCTAGGTGTAAATGGATGCTGTTTCAACAGATTAACGTCTGTCGAACTCAACACAGAGTACAAAGGAATCTCTCCCCAGAATCAAGCAATCCAGAAAGTTAACCCCAGCCAATAACCGACACCGTGCCGCCGACATTATACTCCGGTGATTCACCCAGCAGCAAGTCAATCTAAAATCTAAAACTTGTTCGCTCGCGAAGTCGAAGTATCTAAAACTTGTTCGCTCGCGAAGCCTAAGAATCTAAAATCTCAAATCAACTCACCTATGAACCTCAAACAATTTTACAAGCGCGGTTTGCATAGCGCCAAGAAAGGAAACTACGAAGCGGCGATCGAAGACTTCGATCAGATACTGCAGGAAAATCCCGCTGATGCCAAAGCATATAACAATCGCGGCTTAGTCTACTATTACATGAAAGATTACCAAAGGGCGATCGAAGACCTCAGCCAAGCACTAGATATCAATCCTAATTTGTTCGAGGCTTATCTGAATCGAGGTAATGCTTGGCGACATCTCGGAGAAAACGACAAAGCCATTGAGGATCTCAACTGCGCTTTAGCAAACAAACCTGACAGTCACGCTATTTACAACAACCGGGGACTCGTACTTGCTAATTTAGGACATTACGAAGAAGCAATAGAAGACTACAATCAAGCTCTCTCTATCAATTCCCACAATTATAAAACCTATTACAACCGGGGGCGGGCTTACTACCTTTTGGGAGAAAAAGAGGCAGCAATAGAGAACTTTAACGAAACGCTGCGGTTGAATCCTAGATATATCAAAGCTTACATCAATCGCGGCCTCTGTTACCACCAACTAAAAGACAATACGCAGGCGATCGCCGATTACAACACTGCACTAGGAATCGATCCAAAAAATATTTATGCGTATTACAACCGAGGATGCGTGCGCTATAAATTAAAACAAATGCAGCTAGCAATAGAAGACTTTGACAAAGCAGTGGAACTAGATCCAAATTATGTCAAAGCTTATCTCAACCGAGGTTTAGCGCTGTACAAACTCGGAGAGATCGCAGCAGCAAACAAGGATTTTTACCACGTCATGTGCATTAATGCTGAAGCTTATTTATACTACCAAGCTCAGCGCTGCACGCCGGATATTAATTCCTACTTTAAGGAAGCGCCGCAGATGGAACAGAATAATGCTGTCGAATACTACAACACAACATTAAATACAATGTCAACTTCTCTAAGTTCGGCAGCATTAAACTCGATTTGGAATCAAGAAGATTTGGAAAGCAGAGACTCGATTATCTGTGAAGGTGAATTTCTCAATGAGTGAATTGGTCATTAGTCATTAGTCATTAGTCATTAGTCATTAGTCATTAGTCATTAAGTGGGTAATCGGAAAAAACACAAGTTCAGAAACCCGGTTTCTTGCGTGGTTTCTCGTTACCAAACACAAAACCACGCAAGAAACCGGGTTTCTCGCCCCGATGCGTAAGCCGTGAAACCTTTGCTACCTGTTGATAAATAGTTCGCTGACATCAGAAACCCGGTTTCTGGCGTGGTTTCTCGTTACCAAACACAAAACCACGCAAGAAACCGGGTTTCTCGCCCCCGTGAGAGGTTTTTAACGCCGATTCGGTAGCCGTTAAAACTTAAAGCCCTTACTGCAAAAAACAGCAAGGACTTTAATCGTTTATCCCTGAGTTTTAAGGACTTGCATTCGCAACCATCGCACTTTAAATACTAGCCATCACTTCGCGCGCGGCCGCCAAAGTGCGATCGATATCCTCATCAGTATGAGCCAAAGAAGTAAATCCAGCCTCAAACTGCGAAGGAGCCAGATAAATACCGTGCTCCAACATTCCGCGATGAAAGCGGCCAAACTTTGCTACATCCGACTTTTTCGCATCATCGTAATTGTGCACTGGGCCCGCCGCAAAAAACAAGCCAAACATCCCGCTAATTTGCCCGCCACAAGTCGCGTGTCCGGCTTCCTTAGCAATTTTTAGCAATCCGTCGGACAGTTTTTTCGTAATTCTATCCAACTGTTCGTAAGTGCCAGGTTTTTGCAGCAATTCCAAAGTTTTAATCCCAGCAGTCATCGCCAAAGGATTTCCCGAAAGCGTACCAGCTTGATACACCGGGCCCGCTGGAGCCACCATCCCCATAATATCGCGCCGTCCGCCGTAAGCTCCCACCGGCAAACCGCCGCCGATAACTTTACCCAATGTCGTCAAATCCGGGGTGACACCGAATTTTTCCTGAGCTCCGCCGTAGGCGATGCGGAAACCGGTCATTACTTCATCAAAAACTAACAAAGCGCCGTTATCTTTGGTAATTTCCCGCAAACCTTCGAGAAAACCCGCATCCGGTACAATAAATCCGGCATTCCCTACAACAGGTTCGAGAATTACCCCTGCGATTTCGCCGGGATTTTCGGCAAATAAAGCCTTAACTGCTTCCAAGTCGTTGTAGGGAGCGTTGAGGGTGTTGGCGGTAGCAGATTTTGGCACGCCCGGAGAGTCGGGAAGCCCGAGAGTTGCGACACCGGAACCGGCTTTTACCAAAAACATATCGGCGTGCCCGTGATAGCAGCCTTCAAATTTAATCAATTTATCGCGTCCGGTGAAGGCTCGCATCAGCCGCAAAACGGCCATGCAGGCTTCGGTGCCGGAATTGACAAATCGCACCATTTCAATGCTGGGAACGGCATCGATGACCATTTCGGCCAGCACGTTTTCCAGTAGCGAGGGTGCTCCGAAACTTGTACCTTTTTCTAAAGATTCGTGAAGGGCTTTGATGACTTCTGGGTGGGCGTGGCCGCAGATGGCTGGGCCCCAAGTGCCTACGTAGTCAATGTATTGGTTGCTGTCAACATCCCAAATGTAGGCTCCTTTTACCCTGTCAAAGACTATTGGCCCTCCACCTACGGATTTGAAGGCGCGCACGGGGGAACTGACGCCACCTGGCATCAATTTCTGGGCTGCGGCAAAGATTTCTTCTGATTTGGTGGTTTTCAAGTGTGTTGTGGAAACCAATGTTTTCTCCTTAGTGAAGGTCTGTTGTTGCTAGGATACTTTTATAGCGACTTCAGGATAATGGTTAGGTCGATTTAAAGAAACTATGTTAATTGATTTTAGGATACAAACCAATCCGTAGCAATACTAGGTTGGGTTTTTCAGGCTTTGTACTGCTGACACCGATCGCACTCAATTGTAATTTTTTGTAAAATTGTTGTTGACAATTTGTCCCTAACTTGCTATGTTGCCACAGGTGTCGATCGCCAAAAAGCTGTGTCTTCAGTAACTCGCTTCTGGCTTAAAGATTAGCTATCTCTTCTTTTCTTTTGTTTCTCTGTCTCAAGAGCGTCCTCTGCGGTTAATGAAAAGAATTGTCGGACAAAAAAGCGTAAATCTCTACTATCAAAGTTGAAATAAAATTATGTCTGCTACGGATTTGTCTAGTTTAAGCCGATCGATTCCCATTGAAAAGATTCGTTACGACGATCGCGGTTTAGTGCCGGCGATCGTCCAAGATTACTTAGACGGCACGGTATTGATGATGGCGTGGATGAATCGCGAGTCGCTGCAAAAAACCCTCGCAACCGGACAAACTTGGTTTTGGAGTCGTTCTCGCGCCGAATTGTGGCCCAAAGGCGCGACTTCGGGACACTTTCAAAATGTCAAAGGGCTGCGTTACGACTGCGATAGCGATGCTTTGCTAGTGACAGTGGAACAAGTCGGAGATATTGCTTGTCACACGGGAGAAAGAAGTTGTTTTCACCAAGTTGATGGGGAAATTGTACCGCCGCCTGGAGATATGTTATCTCAATTATTTGCCGTAATTTGCGATCGGCGAGACAATCCTAACGAAACATCTTACACTTGCAAGTTGTTTGAAGGAGGCGACAATAAGATTCTCAAGAAGATTGGCGAAGAGTCGGCGGAAGTTGTGATGGCTTGCAAAGATGACGACAAAGACGGGATTGCTGGGGAAGTTGCGGATTTATTTTATCACGCTTTGGTTGCTTTGGCTCACCATCAAGTTGATTTGAGAGAAGTATATCGCAAATTGGGCGATCGCAGAAAATAATCATTTGTAGTAAGGACTTTAATCCTTAAGTTGCCTAAATTTATGACAAAAAATTGAAGTCCTTACTACAAACAGATAATAGTTTCGGCACTTTTTAGAAAGTAAAAGTAGTGCGAAGAACGCCCACCCCTACAGTGTCATTATCCTTAGTACCTTCAGGATTGAACAACACAAAAGCCCCCGGTGTAATGCTGATATTATCGTTAACTTTGAAACGATAATAAGCCTCCAAATGGTAAGGAGTGGCTTTGTTGGCCTGAAAACGAGCACCGCCCCTTACCGAGTCGCGATCCAAAGGCTGTCCAAACAGAATACCTGCATTATTTCCTGATTTGAACAAATCGCGGAAATGTAAACCAACCATCCAACTGTTGAAAGTTGTAGAAGCATTGCTTCTTTCAGCATCAGCAATTATCCAAGCTCCATAGGTAGAAACAGCAACTTTTGGAGAAAGCCGCCAGGTTGCAGTACCGCCAAACGAATTGAGCCTCACCCCGCCGTTAACAGGTTCTCTATCTCTTCCCAAAATTGAACCCAAATCCGCATCAGATAATCCTGTAGCCAGAATATTCAATTGGTGGCGGCTGTAAGCGTAATTTAAACCAATGTCAATACTGCTAGTGGGTTTAATCGTTAATTGCGCCGCAGCAACCGTACTTCCCTCAAATAAACCAGCGCCCAACGGAGTAGCTGGAAAGCCTAAATCGTTAGGCAAAGCAGCATTTACACTGCCGTACAAAGCTGTGAGATTGAGCTTTTTAGAAATGTTCCAAATAAACCCGCCAGCCGATGCCAAACCGCTGCCAGAAGTGCCGCCCGATACGCGCACTACAGGGTTGTAACCTCCAAATCTAGAAATAGATTCTTGCCCTTCTCCTGCAAAAGGAGTGATTGCTTGAAAAGCATCGGAAGTTTCCGCCTTCGGGCCAGCAAATAAAGTGATGCTGTTAGAAACTGGAAAGACGTAAAGCAGTTTGTAAAGTTCAACTGTGTTAGCGCCGCTGCTAGATAAATTCTGAGGGTTGATTCCTGGAAATTGCGGCTCAAAACTCAGCCTTGCCTGACTGTCAGATAAACCGCTAAATGCTCCCGTTGACAAACCCAAATCTGGCCCGAAGCTGCGAATGTTGTAAGCTTGCAAACCTGTGATTAATGTGTCTTTGCCTGTGAAACTGGTAAGGAGATTCAGCCGCACTCGGTAATTGAAGACTGTCTCAGTATCCCTGTTATTGTTTTTGGTTGTGTCGGCAACACTAAAAATGGCTTCGCCGCTGAGTTTAGTTGTTGTCGAAAATTGATTTGCTTCTAATTCGGCGGTGCGGGATTCTAAAGCATCGACTCTACCGCGCAAAGTTGCCAATTCTGCTGCAAATTCTTCTTGCAATCTTTGGAGAGAAGCTAAATCTTCTTTGGTTGCTAAATTTCCCGTACCGCTTTTAATTAACTCTGTTACCTTATCCAAGCAAGCATTTAAACCGGCGGCGAATTCGTAGCGAGTCATTGCCCGATTGCCTCGGAATGTGCCGTCTGGATATCCCGCTATGCAGCCGTATCTTTCTACGAGAGATTGCAGGGCTTGAAATGCCCAGTCTGTCGGGCGCACGTCGGAGAGTTGCGAGACAGATGTTACTTGTTCGAGTTGGGTAGATTCGGGAGTTTGGCTGTTGGTTGGTGCGGGCTCTAAGGAAGCGCTGTTTTCGATTTCAGCTAACTTTTCTGAAGTAGGTGTTTGTGTTTGAGCAATGGCTGGTGCCGGGCTTGGGGCGGGAATCGCCGATGTTGTTTCTGTGACTTCGGCTGGTGCCGGGTTTTGGGCGGGAATCTCAGATGTGGTTTCTGTGACTTCGGCTGGTGTCTGCGGGTTTGGGGCGGAAATCGCAGATGTTGTTTCTGCGATTTCGGCGGGGGCTTGGTTGGCTGGTGTTTCGGCTGAGTTTAATGAATCTTTTGGGGGATTTGCTGCGGTTAATGCTGCTGTTTCTGGCTGATTGAGGTTGGCTAGCCGATCGTCTGTTGATGTTGTGGTACGGTCAACTGGTGGCTCCTCGATTTGTTTGAATTCTGATGTTTCAGGGATTTTGAGCGGATTTTCAACAGTTGTATTCAGGCTAATTTTATCATCTGACTCTTTGAAGTCTTGAGTGCTTAATGTTTCTCTATCTGCAATCGGTGGCATGGCTGCCAATGGTAAAGAACCAACAAGTAGATACAGTAAACCTACTCCGCCGGCACTAAATAGTAAATGTGTTTTCATTGCGACTCCTCACCAATAAATTCTAAAATCGCTAGTAGCTTTCTAGCGATTGTAAATCTATTTGGTAGCCAAATCCACAAGTTTTAAATTCATGAGTTTTAGATTTTTTATATCTTTAATAAGAAATGTGAGGAATTGCCACAAAATGATGTCCCTCTACGATTGGTAGGGGTCAAGTGTGCCGAAGTAACATACAGATAGAGTGTGTACGGAGGCGACTTTGTATAAAATAATTGCCTCCGTTCGCGGACGCATGGGCGAGGATCGATCTACTGGGTTTTTAAGCACAATATTTGCTTAAAACTTTCTATTTCGGTTCCAAAATCCGGTTTCTTGGTTCGGGTGTGTGTGCGAACTATACCGATCGCAGTTTGAGGGCGATCGGCATTTTTGGAAATTTATTTATTTGTCTAGTTTATATATCACAAGAGTTGTTTTTTTGCAATGATTTTTTCTTTCAACATGGGATCGAGCTTTCGCAAAATCGCGATCGCCAATATCACGCTAACAGCCAAACCCAACCAAAAATTATCCGCCCCCCATTTACCCCGATCCAAGGCGAAACCGCCCAGGGGCGGCCCGATTAAATAGCCGATCGCCCAACACTGAGAATTAAGCGCCAAATACACGCCTCGCAAAGACTCCGGCGCTAAATCCACCACCAAAGCCGAAGCAAAAGGCGTATAAGCAACTGTCGCTAAGGATAAAAAGCTCAATCCTAAAACAGCTAAAAATAGATTGCCAGTTGCTGCCATTCCCGTCAAGCCGATCGCGATAAATCCCATTCCCCACAGCAGCGCCGAAATCATCAAAGCTTTTGGATGGGAAAACCCCCTCAAAGCTTTCACAATCGGCAGTTGCAAAGCTACCGTTAAAAATGTACTAAAAGCAAACAAAACGGTAATTGTACCTGTAGAAAAGCCTGTTCCCGATGTCCCCACCTGCACAAACTTACTAAAATACAGCGGCATCGTGGTTTGAATTTGGGAAATGTAGAGAGTGAACAAAATATTTACCGAGGCATATACTAGCAAAGTGCGATCGTTCAACGCCACCATCCAGCCATTTTTGAGATTTTTTGGGCTTGCATCTGTTGCAGTAGAAGGTTTGTAGGTTTCTGAAATCGCGATCGCCACCACCGCAAACAGCACTATAAACGAGATACCGTCGATAATAAAGAGCGATCGATAATTCCCCGTTACCGCAATCAAAACACCGCCAAAAATAATCCCAACTTGCAAACCCAAATTATCAGCAAGCCGCGTCAAAGCAAAAGCCTCCTGTCGCTGCGTGCCCTCCGTTAAATCCGCCACCATTGTCTCCGTTGGAGGCCAATACAAACCCACGCCAAAACCCATCAGTATATTTCCTGCAACTAAGCCGGCGAAATTATTAGTTGCCGCCAGTACAAAAGAAGCGACAGCCGCAATCATTGTCGCCAGCAATAAAGTTCGCCGCCTTCCCCAAAATTTAGAATCGCAAAAAGAACCGCCCAAAACGCGGCCGAATATTCCCGCAATTGAACCGATACCCAAACCGATACCAACAGCAGTTGCAGATAAACCGACGCGATCGACAAAAAAGATCGGCGCGTAAAATAAAGTAAAACCGGTGCCGCTTTGGGAGAGGAATCTGCCTGCGGCGAGAATCCAGACTTGAGTGGGGAGACGGGGAAGCCAAGATGATAGTTGAAATTTAAATTTAGGCATATACAGCAGATTGTAGGTCGATGGAGTTAGCAATTAGTGGTAAATTAATAGGGTGTCTCAGCTTTTAGCGGTCAATATATCGATCGAACAATCCGCCGCTGACGCACCACCCTACAACCGACTAAATTAGTAGCGTGCGTCAGCTTTTAGCCGTTAATTATCTATAAAACAATCCGCTGCGGTTGCGCCTAAAATTACAAATGTTCGATCGCGCGATCGAACATTTTCCCGCCAGCTTAACAATTCTTCTAAGTCAGTTAAAAAAGTTACCATTCATTTAAAAATACTTAACACGATTTTCTTGAAAAGTTAGTTAAACTCTAGAAAAGGCAGAAAAAAATTTAGTGGGTTTAATTATATGACAGCTATTACAACATCAAGAGTGGAATCAATCAAACCGCGCTGGCAAGCAATTGTCATGGTAGCCCTAATTTTCTGGCTCAGCGCTAGCCTGATTATGGATTTAGTAATTATGCCCAGCCTGTTTGTATCGGGAATGATGACATCTCCTGAGTTTGCAACAGCCGGAAATATGATGTTCTGGGGATTCAACCGCGTTGAGTTGATCTGTTCGGGCGTGGTAGCAACGGGTTTGATGGTTTTGAGCAATTTATTCGGTGACTTCGGCAAGCGCAGTCGCACAGCAATCATATTATCATTGGTACTTCTGGCGATCGCCCTAATTGACACCTACAGCCTCACACCTCAAATGAGCGCCTTGGGAATGCAGCTAAATCTGTTCGATTCAGCAGCAGAAATCCCCGCCGGGATGAATTTACTGCACCAAGGATATTTTGTCTTGGAAGCTGTGAAGTTGACCCTCGGCGCTACCTTGGTGGGCTGGTGCTACCAAAACCAAGTTTAACCGACACAATCCTCAGAGGTTGAGTTGATCGAAAACTCAAAAATTAGCGGCGGGCGTGAATTCACACCCGCCGTTAATTTTTGGAAATTTTAGCCATCTTGATATATAGCGATTCTCAAGCGTGGTGAGGTATGCCCAATGCCCAATCCCTCTGCTTCGCGCTCGCCCAATGCCCAATCCCTCCGCTTCGCTCCGCCCAATGCCCGATGCCCAATGCCCAATCCCTCCGCTTCGCGCTCGCCCAATGCCCAATCCCTCCGCTTCGCGCTCGCCCAATGCCGCACAGTACCTCATCTTTCTGAAAAAGGCTATATTTCAGTCAATCCTACTCGGAAGCTTCCGCCTCATCAGATTTTGGCCACAGCAACCGCAAGCCCATCACCGCAAATCCGATCGCCGCGATCGTCTTTACCAATTGTTCCGGTAACACCTCCGCCGTACCTTGTCCAACCAAAACACCGATTAAACTAGCCAGCAACAGCGCCGACGCAGTGCCGAAAAATACAGCCCTGGGCGAGTTAGAACTGCTACCGAGGGCGATCGTAGCTAATTGACTTTTGTCACCCAATTCTGACAAAAACACCGTAATAAAAGTTATTCCTAAAAGTTGCCAATCCATGTTTATTTTTCAGTTATGAATTTGTAGGGCGCACAACGCGCACCGATGGAATTTGTAGACTTACCCACAGGCTCCCAGAAACCAGGTTTCTCTCCAAAATCTTCGGTTTCACCCAAAGATGCAGCCAGAAATCCGGTTTCTTGCAACTTACCTCCACCCAATCAGTAATATCAAATCCTCTCTTCATCCGAATAGTAAATTCACTGTTGAGTGTTGACTGTTGAGTGTTGACTGTTGAGTGTTGACTGTTGAGTGTTGACTGTTGAGTGTTGACTGCTGAGTGTTGACTGTTGACTGTTGACTGTTGACTGTTAACAGTTAACATCATGTATGAGTGCAACTGGACATGATATAATTACCAATTCTTCAATTCTTCAATTCTTCAATTCTTCAATTCTTCAATCGTTTATCCCAGCACTTCCCACAGCAAAGCCGCCGCAATCACCAGCAAAATCACCCCAGCAGCTCTCTCCAAAGTTTTCGGAGCAATCCGACTAGCCATCCACCTTCCCAGCAAAACCCCCAGCAAACTGGTTGCTATCAAAGCCGAACCCGCACCCGCAAAAACAATCCAAGGATTCCGAGATTCAGCCGTCATCAGCAAAATCGCGAGCTGAGTTTTGTCTCCAATTTCAGCAAAAAAAATAGTTGCAAACGTCGAAGCAAAAATTGCCCAGTGGTTGGGCTTCAGTCCTTTTTCTTCCTGACAAATATCGGCATTTGTACTCACTGAGAGTTCATCCTGCTCCGGGGTTAAAGCAGCACAACTCTTAGAAGCCTCTATTATTTGTGTTTGTAGGTGTTGCGGCAAGTCGGAATTGGGGGTGGGTGAGTCAGAACCAGACAAGCTTGGCGGTAAAGAATCAAGTTTCACGGGCAATGAGTGCTAAACGCTATTTATTTTTGACTTATAGTTTTAATCTTAACTTTCTCTGTGCCTGATTTTACTGGCGTCCGGGTAATCTTTTTTACCGGAGTTTCCAGAAACTGATTCCAGAAACCACTCACCGCGCCTAAATACGGAGAAATCGAACCAGACAATTTTAGATTTTAGATTTTAGATTGGGGATGATTCACTGGATATGAGTTTGATATCATGTCCGGTTGATTGACCGCAATCAGTAAGGTTCGTATTACGTCAGTCAGTGTCCGCTCTTGCGTTGCGGACTCGCATTCGGCACGCGCGATCCGTTTTTGTTATGGTAATCGATCGCACATGATATGACACTTCCCTACAGTTGCACGATTTGGGAAAAATGATACAACCGCGATATTTATCTGTGGAATCAATTTTTCAATCAAAAATCCACAATCAAAAATCCACAATCCAAAATCTAAAATTGTATTAGGTGCCGTAAGTTCGATCGCCCGCATCACCCAAACCAGGTACAATAAAACCCTGTTCGTTGACTGTTTCGTCGATCGTCGCCGTGTAAATAATCAAATTCGGGTACTCTGCACTCAGCATCTTCAAAGCTGGAGGAGCAACCACCACAGAAATAATCCGAATCAAGCTCGGATCAATTCCCCGCGAAGTCAACTCCCGCATAGTCGCCCCAATCGTACCACCAGTCGCCAGCATCGGCTCGCTAATTATCACCCGCGTTTGGGGGTTAAACTGCGCCGGCAATTTATTCAGATAACAACTCGGTTCCAGCGTCTCCTCATTCCTCACCATCCCCAGATGGTAAACCGAAGCCAGCGGCACCACCGTCTGAATTCCTTCCAGCAGCGACAAACCCGCCCGCAAAATCGGTACCACAACTAACGGAGCTTCCGGGTTAATAAACGTCGCCGGACATTGTGCCAAAGGTGTCTGCACCGTTGTCTCCACAGTCGGGAGCCACTCTCGAATTGCCTCGTAGGCCAGCCACCTTCCCAATTCTGTCATCGCAGAACGAAAAAGTACCGATGGGGTGGCCGCGTCGCGGGCGACAGCCAGCCAGTGTTTAATTAACGGATGTGGAGGAACGTAAACGCGCAGTTGCAGGGACATGAGGAAATTGCCGAGATTGCTAGGTTTCAGGGATTTTATGCACAGAGCGATCGTTTTCGTTGTAGCCCCCGTAGGGGCGGGCTTCGCTAACGATCGCTCTGTGCAACTTATCACAATCTTTAATCGAAAATCTCAAATCGAAAATCGAAAATGGAAAATCCTACAACTGGCTTGGTTTGCCGACCGCCGCCAACTTATTGAAATATTTTTTTAATAGTGTTGACATTAATTAGCAACAAGGCTATAGTAATTTTTAGTGTTCTCCTCTCAAAGGATCGGCAGACGGGGGCAGTCGGCAATGGTAGACTGTTCCCGCATTTTTTTTTGGAAGTCCGAGGGAAGAAGGAAGAAGTCCGAGGGAAGAAGGAAGAAGTCCGAGGGAAGTTCGGCAACGAGCAATGTACGGGATGTAACGGATGTAACGGATTATGTAACGGATGTAAGTCCGTCGGAAGAAGTCCGAGGGAAGAAGGCATCCGAAGTCCGAGGGAAGAGGGAAGAGGGAAGAAGGAAGAAGTCCGAGGGAAGAGGGAAGAAGTCCGAGGGAAGAAGAAAGAAGGAAGACACAAGAAGGCATCCGAAGCTAGAAGCTAGAAGCTAGAAGCTAGAAGCTAGAACAGGCTGACACACCAGAGGTAGAGGGAAAATCGCAGAGGCAAGAGTTCAGGAAGGGCGATCGACTGTAAAATTATCTCAATATTAAGATTTTTAACCCAATGTCAGCTCCTACTCAATCCCAGTTATTCTCTCCCAACTCCGGCCCTACAGAGCAAGAGTTTGATGTGATAGTCATCGGTTCCGGCATTGGCGGACTCGTGACAGCCACCCAGCTAGCAGCCAAGAAAGCCAAAGTTTTGGTGCTCGAAAGCTACACAATTCCCGGCGGTAGTGCTGGATATTTCGATCGAGAAGGCTACAGATTTGATGTCGGAGCCTCCATGATATTTGGATTCGGACAGCGCGGCACCACCAACCTCCTCACCCGCGCCCTCAAAGCAGTCAACGTCACCCTAGAAACAATTCCCGACCCCGTACAGCTTCACTATCACCTACCCGACGGCTTGGATTTGGAAGTTCCCCAGCCTTATGAGAAATACTTGCAAGAATTAATCGACAGATTCCCCCACGAACGCCAAGGAATCCAGAAATTTTATGGCGAATGCTGGAACGTCTTCAACTGCCTCAACGGCATGGAATTGCTATCCCTAGAAGAACCGGGATATCTGGTGCGAGTCTTCTTTCAAAATCCTTTAGCCTGTTTGGGATTAGTAAAATATTTGCCTCAAAATACTGGCGACATTGCGCGGCGCTACATAAAAGACCCGACTTTACTAAAATTTATCGACATGGAATGCTACTACTGGTCTGTAGTACCCGCAGACTTAACACCGATGATTAACGCCGGAATGGTATTTTCCGACAGACATTACGGCGGCATAAATTATCCCAAAGGCGGAGTAGGTCAAATTGCCCAAAAATTGGTCGAAGGATTAGAAAAATGCGGCGGGAAAATTCAATACAAAGCTAAAGCAAAAAAAATTATCACAGAAAACGGCCGCGCTGTCGGAGTCGAACTCGCAACCGGCGAAGTTTACCGCGCCAAGCGAATAGTTTCTAACGCCACGCGCTGGGATACTTTTGAAAAATTGCTGCCTGCAGAAGAGATGCCAGCTAGCGAGAAGAAATGGCAGCAGCGCTATCAAAAAGCACCGAGTTTCCTGAGTTTACATTTGGGAGTGGAAGCAAGCGCCATCCCTGCCGGTACTGCCTGCCACCACATTTTGTTAGAAGCTTGGGACAAAATGGAAGCGCCGGAAGGAACTATTTTAGTCTCAATTCCGACCGTGCTAGACCCGGATTTAGCTCCGGCAGGATATCACATCGTTCACGCTTTTACTTCGAGTTGGATGGAAGAGTGGGAAGGACTGGCGGCGCAGGAATACGAGGAGAAAAAAGAAGAGGCTGCGGGGAGAATTATTGACAGATTAGAAACAATTTTCCCCGGTTTAGATGCTGGTTTGGATTATATGGAAGTGGGGACTGCGCGTTCTCACCGCCGCTTTTTGGGCCGCGAAGACGGAACTTACGGGCCGATTCCGCGACAGAAGTTAATGGGTTTGTTGGGAATGCCGTTTAATCGAACTTCTATGCCTGGTTTGTATTGTGTGGGCGACAGTACGTTTCCGGGACAGGGTTTAAATGCGGTGGCGTTTTCTGGCTTTGCTTGCGCGCACCGAATTGCTGTGGATTTGGGGTTCTAGGAGAAATGTGGCAACACAGGTTGCCCCATTTCTAACTCAGGACTTATGGATTGGGAGGTAATTCTGTTATATAGCGGTTCTCAGAAAGATGAGGTATGCCCACGGTGGCCTATGCTCTATGCCCACGGAGGCCTATGCCCACGGAGTCCTATGTCGGACATACCTCACCTTTACGAGAAAGGCTATATATCTGAAAGTTTTTCTAGGATAGAGTAAATGTCTTTTTTGTCACCATCTTTACGTCTCCCCAGTCCTACAACAACAACCATAACTCGCTCTTGCTCGACTTTGTAAACAATGCGATAGCGCTGTCCAACGGCTCGGATACTGCGAAATCCAGATAAGTTATCAACAAGCGCTTTGCCTTGCTTCTCTGGTTCAATTTTGAGTTTATCGATGCGATCGCGCAGTTTCTCCTGTTCTCGTCTATCTTTGACCAAGAATTTATTGATGGTACAAGCCCCCGGATTTATCCGTGGAATCAATCCAAAATCTAAAATCTAAAATCCTCAAGACCCCGCATTTATCCGTGGGGTCAATCTAAAATCTAAAATCTAAAATCTAAAATCGATTGACTTCCGCCAACATTTCCAGGGCCAACGGCGTAAGTTGGATTTCGTATTCGATTGAATTTGCTTCGCCTTTCATAGTCCCAGTTTTGCCTTAGCATTTTCCCAGGAAACAGTTTTGCCTTCGTCTGCTTGGGTGATGCTTTGGCGAAGTTTGGTAACGAATTCAATATCGGTGAGAATATCCAAGGTTTCGAGGAGTTCAGTCAAATAGTTGTAGCTGATTGCCGCCATAACGGGAACACCATCTTGAGTGATCACGATCGGCTGATCGGTGAGTTCTTGAAGTAGGTTGGGAAGCTGCTGCTGTGCTTGGGCAATGGTGAGTCGTTTGGACATGGCTGTATTTGACAACTTGAATTAAGATTATGAGCATTAAAGCAATACTAATTTTAATTTAGCACCTGGGTTCAAATAGGACGTATCAATTAAAAACCCGGTTTCTGGGGAGAAACCGGGTTTTTTAACTGGAAAAGGGTGCTTTGCATTCTTTCTTTAAAAAGAGTTTACTGGTCGTAGCTGCCGCCGACACCGATTTTGGTATTGTAGATTTTGGCATCAGTAATGGTCATATCTTCCATTGATGCACCGGATACGTCGGCGGTGTTGATGATGGCTGCGGTCAGATTTGCCCGATCGAGGTCTGCATCATTTAAACTGGCGTTAGTCAAGAAAACTGCGGTTAAGTTAGCACCAGTCAAGTTAGCCGCCGTCAAGTCAGCACCTTCGAGGTTAGCGCGATAGAGGTTAGCACCTTGCAAATTTGCTTCTCTCAAATCTGCACCAATTAAATGAGCCCCGGTCAAATCTGCTCCCGACAAGTCGCACTGAAAACATTGGCCGGTTGACAGTAACTGTTTTACTTGAGCCGGATTTTCGGCACGGGTTGGGCCGGCGAACAGTAAGGGAGCAATTAAAAGAGTTGCGGTTAATAGATGGCGTTTCATATTTTTTTCCTCTGCCTATTATGTGTTTAAGTTCTACTGTTTATATCTACAATTTTACCACGGTTGTTTTCGCAACTTGCAATCTATATCACATATCTACTGTGATATCGATTGCCTCTGACAGCGCACAGATGGTTTCCTAAAGCTCGCAAAATTTAATGTCGCAAAACTTAACAATGCCAAACTTTAAGACAATGCTTTTTTGTAGTAACATCTTCTATAGTAGCCAAAACAGTGCGTAAATGTGTCTTTCTAAAGAAGGATATGATTGATAACGCGATCGATAGTTGTAGCAGGTAACTCGATCGCCAAAAAATCAAAACCAACACACTATTTTTAATAAAAGTGTCACGAGACTCAAAATTTAACTTAAAATAAAGATCGGCTTATAACTTTGTAGGTAGAGCTAGAGCCGTCACCGGCCAGCTACCGGGCCAAATAACAGGTGCATTTTTTACAAGAACTTTTTATGCTGTCTCAGCAGCGCTGTAAAACTCCAGCTAGTGCTTGGAAAGCAGGGCTTTTTTGGAATGTCGCAGAGCCAGCGCGATCGCAAAAATCTATTAAATATGTTCAAAAACGATTCCTCCAAGTATCTGCCGACTTTAGATCGAGTAATTGACCGCTCCCCCTTGACAGTTGGGCCAGATACCCCATTAGTAGAAGTAATTACGCTCATGGGCCAAAAGCGCCCGACTTGTCCTCTAAACGCAGATATTCCAACAACCCATCTCTACCAGCAGCTCACAGAAATTGCCGATCCGCACACCTCAAACGTCCTCAGAGATGCCAGAGGGATCTGCGTCTTTGTGGTAGAAACATCTCTAGAACAATCAAACTGGCAATCTGCTCAAAATTGTCAATTACAAGGAATTTTTACCGAGAGAGATCTCGTCGATTTGATTGCTTCCGGCAAAAATTTAAAAAATGTTACGATCGCAGAAGTGATGCGACAGCCGACGGCAACGCTGACAAATGATGAAGATCGAGACATTTTTAGCGCCCTAATTCTGCTTAGCCAACATAAAATTCACCACCTGCCAGTATTAGATCGCAGCGGTCAACTCCTAGGAGTAATTACCCCAGAAAGTATTCGCCAAGCAATGGTGCAACCGGCAAATATCTTGAAAATGCACAGCGTCAAAGAAGTAATGACCGCAGAAGTCATTCAAGCGCCTCGCTCAGCGTCTGTTCTGAGTTTAGCTGAGTTGATGGCGCAGCACCGCGTTAGCTGCGTGGTAATTACAGAATCCAGAGAGTTATCGATGAATTTGCCGTTCCCAATTCCCGTAGGTATCGTCACAGAACGGGATATTGTGGAATTTCAAGCTTTAGATATAGATTTGTCGCAAACGATCGCCCTGACAGTGATGAGTAGCCCCTTATTTAGTCTCAAGCCAGAAGACTCGCTGTGGGTAGCTCATCAGGAAATGCAGCAGCGTTTAGTCCGCAGGTTGCTAGTAAGGGGCGAACGCGGAGAACTGTTGGGAATAGTTACTCAAAGTAGCTTGCTGCGCGTGCTCGATCCGATGGAAATGTCCGGGGCGATCGATCTGCTGCACGATTTAGTCGCACAACAAACTAGCGAATTGCAAAAAGCGATTGTCTCCCTCAGCTTGACTAACAGCCGGCTGGAAACGGAAATCGCTACCCGCCAGCAGGCCGAGGTGCGGCTGCAACTCCTAGAATCGGCCGTAGTTAACGCTAACGATGCGATCGTGATTATGGATGCGGGAAACAGCGATATCTCCGATCCGGCCATCATATACGTCAACGAAGCTTTTACCCAAATGACTGGTTATCAGCCCGAAGAAATTATCGGCCAAACACCCAGTTGTCTGCGCGGGCCCGACAGCGACGGCGCTCAAGTTGCCAAAATTCGCCGCGCTTTCTCTCGCCTTGAACCGCTGCGCTTGGAATTGATCAACTACCGCAAAGACGGTTCTACTTATTGGGTGGAACTTAACAGCGTACCCGTTGCTGGCGAGTTGGGGAAAGTCACTCACTGGATATCCGTGCAGCGGGATATTAGCGATCGCAAGCGCATGGAACAAGCATTTTTTGAGGAAAAAGAACTCGCTCAAGTTACTCTACAATCGATCGGCGATGCCGTAATCGCTACTGACAGCAACGGCTGCATTTCTACCCTCAATCCAGTTGCTGAACAACTCACCGGTTGGTCAACCTCGGAAGCAAGAGGTTTGCCCCTCGCCAGCGTGCTGAGAATAGTTGACGAAACTACCCGGATGCCGATCGAAAATATCGCCGAAATAGCTTTGTACGAAGGTCGAATAGTTGACCAAGGAAACAACAGCTTGCTGATTGCTCGCCACAACCGCGAATTTGCGATCGACCACTGCGTCGCCCCCATCCACGCCAGCAACGGCCAAATTATCGGTGCCGTCGTTGTGTTCCGAGATGTCACCCAAGTGCGAACTCAAGCGCGGCAGTTAACCTGGCAGGCAACTCACGACCCCTTGACGCAATTGGTCAACCGCCGCGAATTTGAATATCAGCTAGAACACGCCCTGCACAGCGCTCAAGGTTACGGCGAAGAACACGTAATGCTTTACCTCGATCTCGATCGCTTCAAAATAGTTAACGACACAGCAGGTCACGTTGCAGGCGACGAACTGCTCCGCCAAGTCAGCCAGCTATTTAAAAGCAATATCCGCAAAACCGATATTTTGGCGCGTCTCGGCGGCGATGAGTTTGCTGTACTCCTGTACAATTGCCCCCCAGAACAGGGCTTAGATGTTGCAAAATTGCTGCTGCAAAGCATTCAAAAATTCCGGTTTGGGTGGCAGGACAAAACTTTTTCGATCGGCGTTAGTATCGGTTTGGTGGCAATTAATCGCAAAACAGCATCGACATCTGCGGTGTTGAGCGCGGTCGATCTAGCCTGCTATGCTGCTAAAAATAAAGGCCGCAACCGGGTGCAGATTTATCGATCGGGCGATCGGGAATTAATCAAACAGCACGGCGAAACCCAGTGGGTAGTGCAAATTAATCAAGCTTTAGAAGAGAATCGCTTGCGCTTGTACTCTCAGCCGATCGTACATTTGCTCAACCCGTCAGCCACCGGCATCCACTGCGAAATCTTGCTGCGCCTCCAGCTTGCAAACGGTCAGTTAGTGTCGCCGATGGCGTTTATTCCCGCCGCCGAACGCTACAACTTGATGCAGGCGATCGATCGCTGGGTAATTCGCACTTTATTTAGCAACTTATCTCAATTATTTACAGCCAATTTATTAGTCCAAAACCCAGAAGCAGAAAGCGCTCGAATAGTTACCTTACCTGCTGGATCTCCCCAATCTAATTTACAATCCTCCTTTGGCAAATATCCCAGCCTTTATGCAATCAACCTTTCTGGCGACAGCATCAACCAAGAAAAGTTGATCGAGTTTATTCAGGAGCAGTTTTCTATCCATCAAATACCGCCACAAATAATTTGCTTTGAGATTACCGAAACCGTGGCGATCGCCAATCTCAGCAAAGCAGCAAGCTTAATTTGGAAACTCAAAGAACTCGGCTGCAAGTTTGCCTTAGACGACTTCGGCAGCGGGATGTCTTCCTTTGCTTACCTGAAAAGCTTGCCCGTTGATTATATCAAAATTGATGGTAATTTTATTAAAAATATTACAGATAATCCTATTGATATCGCAATGGTGGAAGCTATTACCAAAATTGCTCACGTCATGGGAATTAAAACTATTGCCGAGTATGTCGAAAATCAAGCGATTATGGATAAGATCAAGGAACTTGGGGTAGATTACGCTCAAGGTTATTTTTTAGGAAAACCCCAACCCTGTAACTTTACATCTCCCCATATAGAGGAAGTATTGGAAGATTTTCAGGTTAATCCTCTAACTTTGGAAGCAAAGTTAGCTTCTTAAAAATGGATGTTTGGCAACAAATTTTTTAGCAAATTTAACGGATGTAATGAACACCTATTATAGCCTTTCAAGCGAAAGATGAGGGAATGTCGGGAATAGGGCATAGGGCATAGGACATAGGGCATAGGGCATGAGGCTCTCCTCACTTTTTTGAGAAAGGCTATACATTCATTCGAGATCATTTTTTTAAATTATCTGCGTCTATCAGTTTTAATTTGCCTTGCATCTGCAGTTGACATATCCATTAAATAAAGATTTATGCAATAAGTCTAGAAAAGAAGCAAAAGGCAAAAAGGAAAAGGCAGATTTTAATTGTGATATCAATTCCCAATTCCCAATGACAACTGCCAACTGCCAACTAACAACTGCCAACTGCCAAATAATAACTAAGAGGGCGGGCACGCACCATCCACCGCCCCTACCAACTAACAACTGCCAACTGCCAACTGCCAACTGCCAACTGCCAACTACCAACTGCCAACTACCAACTGCCAACTATCAACTGTCAACTGCTTCTATGTACTGACTGTCTAACAGAAAAGCACCTTTTTCAAAGCGAATGCCCCAATAATTGCCGGGACGCCGATCGAGTACAACACCCTCAGCGCCGATCGCAATTAAATTTGCAGGCCGCAGCATCGGCATCGGTTCGGCAGTTTTCACGTAGGGCGGCATCGCCACAACTCGGACTTTTTGACCAATGGTAAATTCTTTATCCATAGTTTTTATGTTTTTTGACAATCTACTGAGCTTAGCGGTGACTTTAGTATTAGACATCTCCCATAATTATTGTGGAACAGGCATCCTGCCTGTTCTTGAGTATCTTTTTAGGAGAGGTCTATTGTATGTAATTTTTTATATTAAATACTCCTGCAACAATTTCCAAGCCATTTGAGTACCTTCCCCTGCGTTTACTTTCCCAAAATCTACATCTTTTCTCAAAACCACAAAACCCACACCTTCTTTGATTTCTATGTCCTCAAAATTGCTAACTCTCGCCAAAAATAAGTGATTTTCCTGTATGATTTCGGGATTATTTTGCGTCTTTGGGTGAATAAAAGTTGTGATAAATTCCATTGTGTAATTGGTTTGGAGGCAAGTTTCTTCCTCCAGTTCTCGGACTGCCGCTTGCTTTGGACTTTCTCCAATGTCCACGGCGCCTCCAAAAGTAGACAGCATCCCTTGACTTGCAATATCTGGAATATTATCTCGCAGTTGTGCCACAATCTGACCCTTCGGGAGGATGAGAAAAATGCGAACAATTGACTTAGGAATATTCATATTCGATGTATTTGAGGTTGAGAGTGAGTCCTGGACTAGGTTTGCACAATTGACTAACTGCGCTCGATCGTCCTGCTTCTCCATCCCTGTCATAACTAATCCTAATTTTGGGGCCGATCGCCCGTAAAACCCCTGACCGATCGCGCTACAATTGTCGATCGGGATGAAAACGGCCGATCTAAAAGTAGGGGATAGTTGCTATGGCTACAAGTCGTCGCATTGAGCGCGTAGCTTCAATGATTAAGCGGGAAGTTAGCCTGATGCTGCTGAACGGCATTAAGGACGATCGCGTCGGTGCGGGTATGGTTAGCGTTACCGATGTAATTGTTTCGGGAGACCTTCAGCATACCAAAATCTTTGTCAGCATTTACGGTACTGATGAGGCAAAGGCCGAGACTATGGAAGGTTTGAAATCGGCAACTAGCTATGTCCGCAACCAGTTAGGCCAACGGGTGCAACTGCGCCGGACGCCGGAAGTGATATTTCTCGAAGACCGTTCCCTAGAACGCGGGGATAAAATGCTGATACTGCTAAATCAGCTTTCTGCCGATCGCAAACCCGGTATGTTTGATGACGAAGAATTGGCCGATGGCAATGAAAATGATGATGATGAGGATGATTTAAAAACAGACGAGGATTAGTATCTGAAGCTAGTCAACCGCCAACTGACAACTGACAACTGACAACTGACAACTGACAACTGACAAATTCATGATAGACAATCTTTCCTTGCCCGAATTGGTAGCCCAGATGTTCGTAGTGCGGGCTTCCGGCTGCTTGTTCGACCACCAAATTCGCTATCCCGAATGGGAACCAACAGCCGACAAACTCCGCTATTATCTGGAAAAGTTGGGCGCGGGCGGGGTGATTTTGGTCGGGGGAAGTGCTGCTGAGTTGGCGGTTCGATCGCACCAATTGCAGTCTTGGGCAAAATTTCCGCTGCTGCTGGCGGCTGATATTGAGGAAGGTGTCGGCCAGCGCTTCGCCGGGGCGACTTGGTTCGGGCCACCGATGGCTATTGCTGAAATTGCGCGGCACGATGCAGCGGCGGCCGATCGCTATGCTGAACAAATGGGCGCTGTGACTGCGATCGAAGCTAGGGCGATGGGTCTAAATTGGATTCTCGCGCCAGTCGTTGATGTGAACAACAATCCCGACAATCCCGTGATTAACGTCCGCGCTTTTGGCGAAACGCCGGAAATTGTTGGCAAATTAGCCAGTGCTTTTATTCGCGGCGCAGGCGAACACCCGGTTTTGACAACAGCTAAGCATTTTCCCGGCCACGGAGATACGGCGGTTGATTCTCACTTGGAATTGCCGGTTTTGCCGCATTCGCCAGCGAGATTGACCGAGGTTGAGTTGCCTCCTTTTGTCCGGGCGATCGCCAGCGGAGTCGATGCTGTGATGAGCGCTCATTTGCTGATTCCGGCTTGGGATTCCGAGTTTCCTGCTACTCTTTCTCGCAAAATTTTGATCGGGAAGCTGCGAGAAGAGTTGGGATTTGAAGGTTTGATCGTGACTGATGCTTTGGTGATGGGCGCGATCGCCAATAAGTACGGCCATAACGAGGCTGCTGTTTTGGCGGCTGAGGCTGGTGCTGATGTTTTGCTGATGCCGCTTGACCCGGAAGGGGCGATTTTGGCTGTCTGCGAAGCTGTCACTCAAGGACGGATTTCGATAGCACAAATCAAGGAATCTGTCAAGCGAATTTGGCAGGCGAAAATTAAGGTGGGTTTGTCGATTTTTGACCCCCCCCAACCCCCCCTTGCTAAGGGGGGGAGTAAGAATCAAACTGCTGTTGTTGATATAGAAAGCAAGAATTCAAAATCGATCGAGTCGATCGACTTAGGTTTGCTGGCAAATCCCGAAGCAAGGGCAACGGCTGCCGATATTTTGCGAGATTCTTTAAAGTTTGGGGGAAATCTACCTTTAATAGCGAAAAAACCCTCAGAAAACCAGTTTTTGCGGAATTTGATTATTGTAGATGATGTTTTGGGTTGCGAGTTTTTGGGAAAACACACTCCGGCGATCGCCCGGCCCGAAGAGTTGGGTTACGAATTGCAACTAATTGACGATCGCACAGGTGCGATCGCCCATAATGCAAGTTCAGAGCATTTTTCTCCGACACTGCTACAAATTTTTATTCGCGGTAATTGTTTCCGAGGCAGTGCCGATTTAACCCAAGCAGCGAGAGATTGGTTTAAGAAATTATTAAGCACCGGAGAACTGCAAGCTGTGCTAATTTACGGCAGTCCCTACGTTTTAGAGCAATTTTTACCACATTTGCCTCCCAGTATTCCTTATGTATTTTGTTTCGGGCAAATGCCGGCCGCGCAATCCCTCGCCTTAGAATTGCTGTTCGGTACTGACAAAACGAGCCATGCTTAAACAGTCAAACTCCTGAATATTTCCTTTGCAGGCTCAGCAATTGAATCGATATACCCGGTTTCTCGCCAGAAATTTTGCTGGCGGCCAACCATTCAGCATTCACGAATCGGACACTGATGTCTGATTCGTGAATGCAGCTTTTTAGCAAACCCGCCGCCTGTTAGCCTCGAACATCTGCTGCGTTTCAAAATCCGAAAACAGATCCGATCGCTTACTCAGGATTCCTATAATCCTTTTTAATCAATCGGTCAAGAGTATATGTGTATACAGAAAAAAAATAACTTACATATTCGGAAGTTTGGATTATATTATTACCAGGGACATAATTTTTTTTAGTAAAACCTTGAGGGCGCATCATGATTAACTCAACTATTAACCAACTTCACTACTCTTTAGATGTTATCCAAGATGAAGCACGCCATCTCGTGCGTGAGGGCGTACTTAGCCGACAACAACCAATCTACACGCTTTGTCAGTTCATCCCGCCCAGAGAGTGGTCTTGCGTCGAGGGAGAACTAGAAAAATGCGACTTCTTGCTGCGCGATCGCATCGGCGACCTGATCGGTTCTGAAAAATGGGACAATGACTAAAGTTTAGTTCCGTTACATAAACTTGCAAGTAAGTTTGGAACTAAACTCCGGCGGTGTTAAAGAATTTTGACTTTAATCCTGGGAATTTTCGGCGCGCAAGTTTTCCAATTCAACCCTCAGCGCTGCCATCTTTGCCGTTAATTCTTGAATCTGTTTTACATCAGCCTGTCCAACCGACTCCGAAAAAGTGTCAGTTGCTGTATCGGACTGCTGGTGGGAGACGGATTCGTCGCTGCTTGCATTATCCTTCTCGCCCGGTGGGGAGAAAATTGTATCGACAAAATTCCGCGCTTCTTTCTCGGTCATTTCCCCTTTTTCCAGCAACTCATCCGCGAGAAGGCTCAAATCTGACTGGAGTTTGTCCAGATTTTCTTCTCGCTTTAAGGGATCTTGCAAGGTCTCAATGAAAAAAGAAGTTGCACCTAAAGTCAGGTGAAATCCTGTTTGCAGGATTTGAGGCAGGTTGTCGGGATTCATCTACAATGCCGCTAGAAGGCGGTTGGGAGTTTTTGGTTCGCGAGTTACTCCCAATGGGGCGGGTTTGCCGCTTTTTTGGGGGAATATCCGAAGTTATCGATCGCGATCGCCCGGAATCAGGAAACATCAGTTTCTCGGGGACGCTTTTTCCTTGCGAACATACTAACTTTACCATTACTCTGTAACTTGAGAAACGTCAAGTGTAAAGTTTTGTAATGAGCGATCTATAGCCTTTTTCAGGATGAGGTACTATGTGGCATTGGGAATAGGGCATTGGGAATAGGGCATGGGGCTCTAGCGTTGCGGAGGGATTGGTCCGCGCAGGGCTATCCTCACCACGCTTGATAACCGCTATAGAACCCATTTGACATCTTTGATTTTTTGGGTTGGGTGACGAGAAATATAGAGAGAAACCGGGTTTCTGAACTCAGCGTGATTCCGAGACAATCTATGGAAGATTTGAGATTGTGAGATTTGAGGTTGAATCCAGTTAAGGATATAGCGCCTCGCCCGTGGAGGGGTCAAAGATAAATAGTCGATCGAAGTCAAGCTGTACCTTCAGCCGATCGCCCGGACGCAAGCGAACACTCGCAGGTACTTGCACCTGTATAGTAGTTTCAGCGTTCAACAAAGGTAAACTCGCCCGGACTAAAGTTTCTCGCCCCAGAGGTTCCACTACTTTTACCTCTACCTCCAGAGGGACTTTTTCTAAAGCCCAAAGATCGATTTTCAAATCATCTTTTTCTGTTGTTTGCGGCTTAAAAATTTCTATATTTTCAGGACGGATGCCTAAATCAAATCCTTGTCCTTCTCTAGGGTGCAATCTTTGTTCCAGTGAGGGCGGACAGGCTAAAGATTGATCTCCCAAAATAAAGGATTCGTTAGCATAAATTGCCGGCAAAATGTTCATAGCCGGATTGCCTAAAAATGCGGCAACCATGCGGTTAGCGGGTTTAGCATAAATGCTTTGCGGGGAGCCGATTTGTTGAATTTTTCCCTTATTTAAGACTACAATCTTATCAGCTAAAGTCATCGCTTCCACTTGGTCGTGGGTTACGTAAACCGTGGTAATTCCCAGCCGTTGATGCAGTTGTTTGAGTTCGGCCCTAGTATCGTCTCGCAGTTGCGCGTCGAGGTTAGAAAGCGGTTCGTCTAAGAGAAATACTTGCGGTTCGCGGGCGATCGCCCTTCCGAGTGCTACCCGCTGTTGCTGTCCGCCCGATAGCTGTTTCGGCTTGCGGTTGAGGAGATGGTCGATCGAGAGCGATCGGGCTACAGTTTCGACACGTTCTTGAATTTTAGTCGAGTCAACATTCCGCATCCGCAATCCAAAAGCCAAGTTTTCGGCCACAGTCATGTGCGGATAAAGCGCGTAGTTTTGAAACACCATTGCGACATCTCGCTGTCTAGCCGGAATGTTGTTAACTAAATTATCTCCAATATAAAGATTACCAGAAGTTGCAGTTTCTAAACCTGCGATCGTCCGCATAATTGTCGATTTCCCGCAGCCGGAGGGCCCGACTAATACCCAAAATTCCCCATCCGGGATTTTGAAGCTGATGTTCTCGATCGCGGTGACGTTTTGGTAGCGTCGGGTAATATTTTCTAAGCGAACATTGGCCATTTGTTAGTAGTTATTGGTTATTAGTTATTGGTTGTTGATTTTTACTTTTTGTCTTCAGAAAGCTTGGTTAATTCTAAAACTGTGCGGTCTAATTCTTCAACGATCGGCGTTAACTCAGCTTGGCGGAATGCTTCTACTAACGAACGATAATACCAGAGAGAACCTTCTTTTTTGCCTTGGAAGCGTTCCCAAACAGTATCGCCTAATTGACGGTAATCTTTCAGGATCGATCGAGCATTATAAAGTTTATCAGCAGCCGAGACTAATCTGACCGAGCTAGAAGCTGTGAGAATGTGGGCGATGTAGGCTTCTTTTCGCTGCCGCCAAGGGGGTTTCGGCGTTGCGTCGCTGTCGGTACAGCCGTCTACAATAGCTGTGACGTTATCGCCAAAGCGGGCGCGGATGGCTTCGCGGGTGGTGGGGCCGCCTCGATCTTCGATCGCATCGTGAAGCAAAGCTGCGATCGCCTCATCTTCAGAAGCCCCATATTCTAAAGCTATACTAGCAGTGCCCAACAAATGGGCAATGTAGGGAACGCCCGAACCTTTGCGGATTTGAGTTGCGTGCAATTCGGCGGCATAGGTGAGGGCTTCAGAAAAACTGTTTGAGAGTATCATTGCAATAGAGTATTTGTTTAGTCAAAGTATTGACGTGAATGTTTGAGTAAAGCGAGGCAATCACGATGACAACTACTTTAATCTTATCAAAAAAACCTCAAAATGACTTGGCAAATCTTACCAAAATACAATCGCAAAACATTATATCTTTAGAATAATTTTTCGTCAAGCCGCCGGAGAGAATAAAGTGGATTGACGGTAATTTAGTGGAGAAAACAGGCATGAAATTTAAACATGGTTTGGCTCAATCTAAATTAGCCCGTTACTGGGGAATTAACAAAGACTCCAGCGGACAGGGAGGAGAAGTTTTTACCGAAACACTTTGCCGAACTGCCAAACAAAACCGCCGTCTCAATGTCGCTTACATCACTCCAGAACTGTTCCCACCATCAGGCAATTTGACAGCATTTTTCCAAAGTTTTCCCCTGATAGCAGAAGTTGCTTCGCCGGAAGACAGCGGCGAAGACTTATTTAGGAAAGCTCAGGAATATTTGGAATGTGGCTGTCAGAAAGTCTGGCTGCTATTTGCTGAAGCGAGATTAGTATTTGTGAATGCAGGTCAAGGCTGGCGTTTGTTTAATGCGAATGAAGTTGTTAATACCCAGATTATACTTCCAGGTTTTAGCATCGCAGTTAGCGAATTATTGGCTTGAAGAATTTGTTAGAATAAATTATTATTGCCCTCAAAAAAAAATACAAAATTTCTACTAACGGAGCGGAGCCAATGACCATCTCTGGGCCACTATAACGGTTCTCAAGCGTGGTGAGGATAGCCCCATGCCCCATGCCGGATAGTAGCTCATCTTTCTGACAAAGGCTATATATATTTATTCTTTGGAAAATTATGCTCTCTAAATCCCCAATTGCTACTCTAGCCTTTAGAAAAATTTCCCTGCGAAGCTGTCTGGTTGTTCCCTTCGTCCTGCAAATCTTCGCGGTGGTAGGCTTGACAGGGTATCTGTCGCTGCGAAACGGACAAACAGCAGTGAATGAACTAGCGACTAAGTTGCAAAGGGAGGTGAGTAACCGTGTTGATCGACACCTCGACAGCTATGCGGCTGCAACCCGCAATTTGACTAAAATTAACGGCGAGCAAATTGACTTGGGATTGTTGAACTTACAGGATGCCGATCGCCTCGCTCAATTCTTTGCAAAGCAGGTAAAAACCTACAACGTTGGCTATATCCTCTACGGCTCTAAAACAGGAGACTTTATCGCATCGGGATATTACCGCGAGTCAACCATTCTCAACCACGGCAATCCTGAGATTAGCCTGGTTTTACCTAAGCGCTACGGCAATCCCGATCTGTACAACTACATGACGAATGACCGAAGCCAGCCAACTAAAATGTTTGAAACCACCAAAGCGTATCAGTTCCAGAAGGAAGGCTGGTACGCTAAAGGTGCCGGGACTGGCAAGCCGGGGTGGAGCGAAATCTATCAATGGGAGACTAATAACTACCCGCTGTCGATCGCCACGAGTCGCCCCATTTATGACAAGAATAATCAGTTGATCGGCAGTGTGGGAGTGGAACAGCGCCTTTCACAAATTAGTGACTTTTTACGTGAAGTTAAGGTTAGTAAATCCAGCAAAGTGTTCATTCTCGAACGCAACGGATTACTCGTTGCCACTTCTAGCGATGCCCCCGTATTTTCGGTGACAAACGGCACACCTCAGCGACTGCGAGGTTTTGAGAGTCAGGACGCTTTAATTCAAGCTACTTCCAAGCATTTAGGCGATCGCTTCGGCGATCTCAAAAGCATTAAAACTGTTCAGCAGCTAGACTTTCGACTCCAGAATCAGCGGGAGTTTGTTCAAGTAACTCCCTGGCAGGATGAATGGGGATTGGACTGGCTGGTAGTCGTCGCCATGCCCGAATCAGATTTTATGGGACGAATTAATGCCAACACAGCCAACACGATTTGGCTGTGCTTGGGCGCCTTAGGATTAGCAACGGTTTTGGGTATCTACACCTCGCGCTGGATTGCTAGACCAATTTTGCAGATCGGTAAGGCATCGTCGGCGATCGCCGAAGGAAAACTCGACCAAAACGTCGCCGCCTCTGGTGTTAAAGAACTGGATGTGCTTGCTCAATCCTTTAACCGCATGGCGCAGCAATTGCGCGATTCCTTCACCGCCCTAGAGCAAACTAACCAACAGCTAGAACAGCGAGTTGAACAACGCACCGCCGAACTCCAGTCTGCAAAACAAGTAGCAGATAATGCCAACAAAGCAAAGAGTGAATTTCTTGCCAACATGAGCCACGAACTCCGCACTCCCCTCAACGGTATTTTGGGCTACGCTCAAATCCTCCAACGCAGTACCGCGTTGCCAGCGAAAGAACGTCATGGGGTAGAAATCATGCACCAGTGCGGAAATCATTTGCTGGGGCTGATCGAAGATGTGTTGGACTTGTCCAAAATTGAAGCGGGCAAACTAGAACTTACACCTAAAGCGATTCACTTTCCCTCATTCCTCCAAGGTGTCGCTGAAATCTGTCGCATTCGTGCTGACCAAAAAAACATTAATTTCGTTTACGATCCCGATCCCCAGTTGCCTGAAGGGATGTTTGTTGATGCAAAACGGCTGCGCCAAGTATTGCTCAATTTGCTAGGAAATGCGATTAAATTCACCGACCAAGGTTATGCTAAGCTTAAGGTTAACGTCATTGATAATCATAGCAATCCGTCCGCTCCCAGAATCGGATTTCAAGTCGAAGATACCGGTTTTGGAATTGCACCTGAGCAATTGGATAAAATTTTTCAGGCTTTTGAACAAGTTGGCGATCGCCAGCGCCAATCCGAGGGTACCGGTTTAGGACTGGCGATCGCTCAAAGAATTGTCCAACTCATGAACGGACAAATCCAAGTTAAAAGCCAGCCCAAAGTTGGTAGTAATTTCTTTTTTGAGCTGGAACTGGCGATCGCTACCGATTGGGCACAGCAAAACTCGATCGCAACTGGAAAACAAATTATTGGTTATGAAGGAGAACGACGCAGTATTCTGGTAGTAGACGATCGTTGGGAAAACCGAGCCGTTCTCGTCAACTTGCTAGAGCCACTCGGATTCCTGCTGACTGAGGCCGAAAATGGACTTGAAGCCTTGAAAAAAATCCGACAGTCTCCACCAGATTTAGCGATTACAGACTTGATGATGCCAGTCATGAACGGCTTTGAACTGCTCGAACAAATTCGCAGCGAACATAATTTGCGACACCAGAAGATTATTGTCTCTTCTGCATCGGTGACACAAGCCGACCGACAGATGAGTTTAGATGCAGGGGGAAATGATTTCCTAGATAAACCAGTGAATGTCAGTGAATTATTTAACCTTTTAGCCACTCATTTAGAATTAAAGTGGAAATATGAAGTTCAAGCATCCAACGAGTCTCAACCATCCACTTTGACGACTACTTCAGAAGAGCCAGAAATAATAATTCCTGACATTTTGGAGATAAATGAATTACTCAATCTGGCAAACAAAGGCAACTTAAAACGGCTGCGAGAACACACAGAGCATCTTGCTCTATGTAACCCTCATTACGCTGGTTTTGCCTCAAAAATTATGAATCTCGCCAAACAATTTAAAGCCGAAGAAATTGAAGAATTGCTGAAACAATACCTGACAGAGGAGAAAACAGATGTCTAGTCCAGAATTAATTCTGGTGGTGGATGATACCCCTGCGAACTTAGAAGTAGTTTGTGAAACCTTAAGTGATGCGGGATATGAAGTAGCAACCGCCATCGACGGCGATCGCGCTCTGAAGCGAGTCCGAGCTTATCCTCCCGATTTGATCTTGCTTGATGTTCAAATGCCAGGAATTGACGGCTTTGAAACCTGCCAGCGTCTGAAGGCAGATCCCGCAACAGCGCGCATTCCTATCATTTTTATGACCGCTCTCTCCGATGCTGAGAGTAAGTTGAAAGGATTTGCATTAGGTGCTGTGGACTACATCACCAAACCCTTTCAAGAAATTGAGGTGCTAGCACGGGTGAAAACTCATTTGCAGCTACGGCAGTTAACCAAAAATCTAGAACAGCGTGTAGCTGAAAAAACCGCTGATTTAGAAGCCGCACTCACACAACTCCAACAATCTCAAATTCAGTTAATCAACAGCGAAAAAATGTCTGTTTTGGGTAATTTAGTGGCGGGTGTCGCACACGAAATTAATAACCCCCTCGGCTTTCTGGTTGGCAATCTCAAACCTGCTAAAGATTATATTAAAGATTTATTTCAACTTATCGATTTATACCAGCAAGAACTATCCGATCCGAGCGCCCAACTACAGGAAGTAGTGGAGGAAATAGACTTGGAATACTTGCGAGAAGATTTACCTAAGTTGATGGATTCGATGGAACAAGGAGTGGCTCGTATTTGTACGATCAGCACCAGTTTAAGAACCTTCTCGCGTTCTGATTGCGATCGCCCTATTTTTTTCGATATCCACGAGGGCATTGACAGCACGCTCTTGATTCTCAAGCATCGCCTCAAAGCCAATGAATCTCGCCCGGAAATTAAAGTCATCACAGACTATGGTGATTTACCAAAAGTAGAATGCTTTGCGGGACAGTTGAATCAGGTATTTATGAATCTGTTGGCAAATGCGATCGATGCCGTTGAGGAATCAAATCAAGGATGTACTTTTGCTCAGATCGAAGCCAACCGCAACCAGATTACTGTCAAAACCCAATTGTCGGAAGATCGGGTGGCGATCCGAATTCAAGATAATGGGATTGGCATGACTCCTGATGTGAAGCAAAAAATTTTCGATCATCTTTTTACAACTAAAGCCGTGGGCCAAGGAACAGGGCTAGGATTGGCGATCGCCCGTCAAATCGTAGTCCAGAAACACTCTGGAACTTTAGAAGTCAACTCAAATTTAGGTGAAGGTACAGAGTTTGTGATTTCAATTCCGGTGAAGGATCTCGCTGTAAAAGACTTTCAGCAAACAAGCTGTGTTGGGGCAGCATACAGATGATTGGTGATGTCCCAAAGGCGATCGCCCCCCCGCACAAACTCAACTTTTATTATCGATAGCACTAACCGAAACCTCTCAGTATGGCAAGTCAATCACCGGCTTTTTTCTTCCCCAAGCTTTTTAAAGAAGTGCCATTACAGGCGATCCTAGTTGTCCCGTTCGTTGTTCAAACGGTGGGGGCAGTGGGTATTATCGGTTATCTTTCCTTCAAGAATGGACAGAAGGCTGTCAACGATGTAGCTGCTCAGTTGCGCCACGAGACGAGCGATCGCATTGAACAAAATCTAACTCAGTTGGTTGCCACTCCTTTTCAAGCATTTGAAAGTTATGAAGCTGCACTCAGCCAAAACCGTATTAACCTTAATAACGGAAGGGATATAGAGAAGTTCCTGTGGCGACAACTTCCTGCCTTTGGAAATCTCAGCCTTACAGCCTTCGTTACAACCAACCAAGAGTTTTTTGGGGCTGAGCGACAAGATGGTGCGATCGCAATCCGCACTTCTGAAGTAGAAAATAACCGCGCGCTGACAACTTACCGTACTAACTCAAATGGCGATCGGCTCGAAGTCATCAACGCAGGCAAGCCGAACTTTGACCCGCGCCAACGATCGTACTACATGATTCCAACCCAACGCAAGCAAGCAACCTGGGGAAAAGTGTTTCCGCACATCACAGGCAAAACGATGTATATTGCACCCGGTCAACCTATATATAACTCGGCACGTGAGCTGCAAGGGGTGTGGATAGCGAGCTTAAATTTGTCAATGATTGGGGATTTTCTCAGAAGCCTCAAAATAGGAACAACCGGACAAAGTTTTATTCTGGAACGCTCTGGGGAACTGATTGCCACATCTACAGGCGAAAAACCTTTCCGATATTATCCAGACAAAGTTGTGCAACTGCCAGAACAGCGAGTTGAACGACTCAATGCGATCGACAGCCAAAATTTCATCACTCAGAAAACAAGCCAGTTTTTGCTAGAGCGTTTTCAAGATTTCCACCACATCCAGACATTTCAGCAGCTTGAGTTTTCCATTAACAATCGACGCCAGTTCGTGCAAGTTTCTCCTTTTCAAGATGGCAGAGGCATTGACTGGGTAGTGGTTGTCACCGTTCCAGAAGCCGACTTTATGGATCGCATTAATGCCACTACTCAAAGTACAATTGTATTAAGTCTACTGGCGCTATTTATCTCTCTGGGAATTGGCATACTAGCCAGTCGCTGGATTACTCAACCAATTTTGCGGCTCAATCAAGCATCTTCGGCAATGGCTGCCGGTTCTCTGAGCCAAGCCGTAAAAGAATCATCTGTGTATGAGTTGCAAGAACTCACGCAGTCGTTTAACCGCATGGCTCAACAGTTACAGGAATCATTTAATAGTCTGGAACAAGCCAACGAACAATTAGAATATCGAGTCGAAGAACGCACGGCAGAGCTAAAAGCGGCAAAGGATGAAGTTGAAACTGCCCTCAGAGAATTACAACTGGCCCAGACTCAACTGATTCAAAGCGAGAAAATGTCGAGTTTGGGGCAGCTAGTTGCTGGAGTGGCCCATGAAATCAATAACCCAGTTAACTTCATCTATGGCAATCTAGATCATGCCGATGAATACACTCAAGAACTATTAAAACTCCTACAAGCTTACCAAACTCATTACCCCGAACCGATCGCAGCGATCGCAGAGCAGTCAGAAGCGATGGATTTAGATTTTATTGTTAACGATCTATCTAAGGTGATCGAATCAATGAAAGAGGGGGCGCGGCGAATTCGAGAAATTGTCTTAGCATTACGAACATTCTCTCGACTGGATGAAGCAGAACTTAAATCAATCAATATCCATGATGGCATTGATAGCACGCTGGTTATTCTGGGAAACCGTCTCAAGCCCAAGCTGAATCATCCAAGAATGGCAATCCTGCGAAACTATGGTTCCCTTCCCTTGGTGGAGTGCTATCCCGGCCCGCTCAATCAAGTTTTTATGAACATCTTATCTAACGCCATTGATGCCATTGAAAGTGCGATCGCTCGTGGAAAACAAATTACTCCCGCAATCTCCATTTATACCGCCCTCATCGACAATCGCTGGGCAGAGATCCGAATTGGGGACAACGGTAACGGCATTCCAGAAGCTATCCAACAGCAAATCTTTGACCCCTTCTTTACCACCAAGCCGATTGGAAGCGGTACTGGTATGGGGCTAGCAATCAGTTATCAGATCGTCGCCGATCGGCATCAGGGTAGTTTAAGTTGCAACTCACAATCTGGAGAAGGCACGGAGTTTGTAATTAAAATTCCGCTCAAACAAAATTTGAGACATTAGAACCTATCTACAGCACTATTACTGTAACTATCACCCAAAAAATGCTTTTTGTTTTGTTAGAGAACCCATTTGACATCTTTGAGATTTACGAAAGGGGCGAGAAACCGGGTTTCTATGAGTTTTTGGTTCGGTGATGAGAAATATAGAGAGAAACCCGGTTTCGTTTCTGAGATTTACGAATAGATATCAAATGGGTTCTATAGTGCGATGCACCCTTGTCACCTGCTAGGGCGATCGGCACATCTTCCCAAGCTCCCTATTCCCAAGCTATACTCGGAACCACCAAAAATCAGCTACATTAACGAATTATTAGCATAAAAATAACTTGCCATAAATGCTATTATATGAAACAATCTAGGATGTTGCAAATTCAAACTACTGTTGGAAACACAAATAAAATATCATGGAGAGATTCAGAGTAGAAGTTATTTCTCAAACACCAAATCCTCAGCAAGTAGTTTATGCTGCACTCCATCAAGACTATACTGAGAACTTCGTATTTGACGAGCGGGATTCCTGGCCGTCTGAGGCAGAATGTGGCGAAATAATTGTTAAGCGACTCCTAGCGGGCGATCGTGGGCATTACGGCCCCCTAGAGCATCCCCAAATTATCTTCAATTGCGGGTACTTTCCCCACAGTGTCATGCAGCAGGCGAGGACACATCGTGTCGGAGTATCATTCGATGTGCAATGTCTTGCTGCTGATACCTTAATCACTTTTGTTGATTGCAAGGGAAGTGCTGGCCATAAAAATTTGAGCAAAACAATAGGAGAACTGTATGACCTTTGGACTAATGGGGAAAAAGCGATTCGTTCTCGGTCTATTCTAGGTCGAAATGGTGAGCCACCAGGCGAATATCGTCGTGACTGTAAACAAAGAATTCGTAAAATGCGCCTACGAGTCTTAAATGAACAAACAGGCTTGTTTGAAGTAGGTCATATCAAAGAGGTAATGTGCAGCGGTATTCAGCCGGTTTATAAGGTAACATTGGAAGACGGCAAAACTTTAGAATGTACCGCTAATCACCGTTTATTTACCCCCGACGGTTGGCAAACCATGAAAGATGCGGTTGGGTTAATAACCCACCCAGATGGAACAGTGGTTCGTATTAACCAAAATTCCCATGTTATGTGTAATGGCCTGTCGGTGAGAGATGATAGGATTTACACAGACAAGTCATGGCTTGAAACCAAAATTTCGCAAGGATTGACAATCAAAGAAATTGCTGACTTATCTAACTGCTCTCCCAATACGATTAAAGCATGGACTAACAAACATGGGCTATCTTTAGCCTATTCAGGTTCGCGCTTCCCTGAAGGTCATAAGCCCTGGAATTACAACCCTAACGCTCTCTATCGCGACCAAAATTGGTTAGTGGATCAACTTGAGAAAGGATTGCACGCTGATGAAATGGCGACTTTAGCTAACTGCTCAATTGAAGTCGTTAAAAAATGGGTCTATGCTTATGGACTGTCTCTAAATAAGCGAAAACCGGGGAGCCATGAACCTTGGAATAAAGGCAAAGGAGGTTATGAACTAAACCTCTCTGAAGACAGTCGCCAAAAACGGATAGAAAATGCAAAGATTTACACACAAAGAGGTGCTGAGTCTCATTTTTGGAAAGGTGGCACTTCTACCGAGCGACAATTGATTGGCGCTTGGACACGTCAAATTGCACCCCAAGTCCACAAAAAGTTTGATTATATTTGTCAAAAATGTGCCGTGAGGGGTGGTAGTCTTCACGCTCATCACTTAATACCAGTTTTTGCAAATCAATCTCTCGCTTATGATTTTGATAATTTAGTGACTTTCTGTAAAGAATGTCACGAACATATCCATCAAAATAATTTAGAGATTGAATTTTATCAAGCTTATTCACCAATTTTAGATCCTCAAGATTGGGAAGTTAAGCCAAAGCCCAAGGGAAGAAAATTGCAGTCTCACGCCGTAAAAGTCAAGAGTGTTGAATATGTTGGTCAACAAATGACTTACGACTTAGAAGTCGATGGTGACTGGCATAACTTTGTTGCTAATGGTTTAGTAGTACATAATTCTCTTCGCTACACGGGAAATCAATTTCTGGATGCAGCAGCCGGTAAAAAAGATATCGAAGATATTTTTTACCTGCGTCCAGTAGATTATTATACCGATCGCGAAGGCAAAAAATATTACTATTCTCCCGAACAAAGAGAAAAAGATTTAGAGTGGTGTCTAGAAGCCGCTAAACGTTACAAAATTGACTTCGACGGCGGAATGTCCGAGGAACACGCCAGAGGCAAATTACCCTTTGACTACCGCCAGCATTTTGTAGTCAGCTTCAATCTCAGGTCTTTTCTGCATTTTTCCGACTTAAGAAACAAGAAAAATGCTCAACTAGAAATTCAAAAACTCTGCGAAATGATGTGGCCTCACTTTGAGAATTGGGCACCGGACATTGCCAAGTGGTACACAGCTACTCGTCTAGGAAAAGCCAGACTAGCGCCGTAATAATTGCCATCATAGAAATTATTCATCTCTCTCTTCTCCTCCTCTGTGTCCTCTGCGCCAAGAGCGGTTAAATCATTCCGATACAACTGAAGTTGGGATAGCTAAAAACTTTTCTGTGTTATTATTCTTCCTTCTTCCTTCCACTCACAAAACAAGATGAAACTAAAAATTCTGCAACTCCATGAATTAGCGATAATCCCCCAATATGCCCATGATACTGATGCTGGAATGGACTTATTTTCTCTAGATGAATTAGAAATTAATCCGGGAGAAAGCCAATTAATTCATACAGGAATATCAATAGAATTACCCGAAAAAACAGAAGCCCAAATTCGTCCCAGAAGTGGTTTAGCTCTCAAGCACCAAATCACCGTACTCAATGCACCAGGAACCATAGATGAAGGCTATCGAGGCGAAATCAAAGTCATCTTAATCAATCACGGTCAAACTTCCTTTCAAGTGACAAGAGGCATGAAAATTGCTCAAATGGTAATAGCGCCAGTAATTCGTGTGGAAATTGAAGAGATTAAAATGTTAAGTTCGAGTTCGAGGGGAGATAAGGGATTTGGCTCAACTGGACTATGACAATAAATTCCTCGTTTCAATACAGTTCTCATTCTAGATTTTAAATGAACAATACACCAGACAATTACGAACCCCCTCACAGACCAAATTGGGACGAATACTTTTTAATGTTAGCAAAATTAGCTGCTACTCGATCGACTTGTCTGGCTTTTCCCGTCGGCGCAGTAATTGCTAAAGACAGGCAAGTTTTAGCCACGGGTTACAACGGTTCGCCGTCAGGTTCGGTACACTGTACGACTCAAGGCTTTTGCTATCCGGGTTTAAGCAGTTGCGACGCCAGCAAAACTTTGCCGTCGCGGGCGGTGCACGCTGAAGCAAATGCGATCGCCAAAGCGGCCAAACACGGGATATCTACCGCTGGATCTAGCATTTACGTGACTTTAGAACCCTGCATTTATTGTTTGAAATTAATCATTTCTGCAGGGATTCGCGAAGTTTTTTATGAAACTGTTTTTAACAGCGGAGAAAAAGCTGAGTTGAGAGATTCTTTTATAGCTGAAGGTATTGTTGAGTTTACACAAATTCAGCTATCTGAAATCACAGCAAAAACAGCAGCTTCATTTCTGCTGAATCCTACGTCTGTTCCAAAGGGCGATCGACCATTTGGTTTGTAGCGGGGACTTTAGTCCGCATCAAAAAAACTAAAGTCCTCACTACAAACCTTTTTTGATTTGGTTCCTAATGAGGACTTGAGTTCGCATCAAAAAAAACTAAAGTCCTCACTACAAACCTTTTTGATCGAACTCGTCCACAACTTGTAAATAGTCGATCGCCGCATCTATCCTCGAAGAATACTTAAAAGCAAACTGATCGAACCAATATCTCTCATCGGAATTTTTATCCAACTTTTTCAGCCAAACCTGAGCTTGCCTAACCTTCTGTCTGCGGGTTTGGATGTCTAACTCTGACTGCACAATCTTTTCTGGGGGTTGCGGTGCGATTGCAGTCACTTCCTGAGCTTTATTTTCTGCTTTTTGCGGAGACTTAAGCGGTTTTTGTGCAGCAACTTCCTGATTTTTATTTTGTGCTTCGCATTCAGCTTTAATTTCAGCTAAATCCTTCTCTAAAGCACCAGGATACAAATTGATATTTGTTGTTTTTGATGTTTTATTTGACGGCACTGCTGCTGGTTGCGAAAGCGGTTGTGCTTCCACTGACGGCTGACTTTGTACCTCGCGAAGTTTTTGAGATGCTTGATATTCTGCCTTAAGTTCAGCTAACAGGCGATCGATCGATTCCATAACTTAAAACCCTCTAAAAAATGCTGCCCAGCAACCAGCCACAAATATAATCGCGCGAAATTTCCCCGATTCTTCAATCAGTGATTGCATTTAACAATACTTCCGTCAGTGTCATGTCTTCAAGATCGTCCATCGTCACAGTATCAACGATATCAAATTTAGCCCCAGCGCTTTGCAGTTCGTCATCTAATATTTTGAGAAATTTAGTAGCTTCCGGCGCATTCCCTACTTGAATGAAAGAAATTGCTAACTCTTCATCTCGATCGATCTTCCGCGAAGCCTCTATAATCGTTTTCATCACTTCTTTGCGATCGTCGGGTTCACCGTCCGTTACCACTAATATTGTTTCCCCATTTTGCTTGGTCTTACCGGATGCTTTGCGCTGAAAATAACTGTTTAGAGCGTCTAGCAGTACCGCAGCTAAATTTGTATTCCCCGAAGGTTCGTTTTCTTGGAATATTTGCAAGACTTTAGCTGATGTTACGTTGTCGTAGCGCTTGAAACGACCGGAAAACACATAAACGGTGATGCCGTCTGGGTCAAGTTCTTCGCATTTATTCGCTAGGGCGAGCGTCGATTCTTGGATCAGCGCCCACCGACTTTTACCGCCCGTCCGATCTTTGGTGTACATACTGCCGCTTTTGTCAATGATGATTGTATAATCGCGGTTCTGAAGCATAAGATTTTCCTGTTAATTAAATTTTTTCCAAAAAAGAAGAAAACCAGCGAGCCGAAGCTGTTGAGCTTTCGTTGCTCGCTGCGTTTTTTAGTTGATTTGCGATCGCAAATAGCAGAATTTAAGCTGTAACTAAAGCTTCTTTAAGCGGCTTCCAGCTAAAAACTCGATCGCCCCCCATCTCCACTGCTATTTTAACTCGCGGTTCTAACGTCGGCAAAACAGTCAAATACTCAACTTCCTGACTCGACAAAACCTGCCCTTCAATAATCCACAGCACCAGTCCTTTTGCTTTCGGCGGCAAATTGTCTAATTGAGTTTTCAACATCGGCGGCAGGTAGTAGGTATAACCGACAGCCCCTTCATTGCCAGTAGTTTTTTTGCCCAAATGCGGCGGCCGCACTCCGTGAACCCCCGTCAAATACATCGCCAAATCGCCCAAGCCCCGCGCCGTAATCGTATTGGCACCGTAGCCCGCAGCCCTCAGCCGCCGCAGGTAACGGCCCTCAAATCCTCCCTCTAAAGGAACGTACAGGGCGAGCGACCCCGACTTTTCCAAATCCCGAATCATATCCGAACCAGTCGTAATCAGTCCCATAAATTTGTCTTGCCTGCTGTTTTAAATGTGGTCGATCGCCAATTGCGAGCTTGGAGTATTATAAATCCTCAAGCTGAGGCGAAAAGTTTAGTCCGGGACGATCCGAATCAAAAAACCGGCTTTTTCAATCAGATTGACGGTTTGACCAAAGTATTGTCGTTAAAAAAATCCGGTTTCCGGCCACCGGTGGTTAATTCATCAACAGTTTATGCTCGCGGCCTTGACAAACGGCAAACACTTCATATACTATTGTGAATTGTCGCCGTCAAGGATACTGAGTAGCTTGCCGCTCAAGTCCTGGCGCAAACAAGCAAGACCGAGATAAGACTCGGAGAGCGATCGGGTAAAAAGCCGCGCATCTCAACCCTTGCAAGACTTCCACAAGCTCGCTCCCAAATTTAAAACTCAAATTTTAAACACCGAGGAAAGCTGTTGGTTGATAACAGTTAATTGCAGGAACACTGAAATAAATGTTTCTGCACAAGAGCAAGCGGATTGACGTAAAAAAATTCTCAATCCGAAACCTCTTGCGTAAATAAAAGGAAAAAATCCGTGTCTGTAGGCATTCTTGGTACAAAACTAGGCATGACTCAAGTGTTTGACGAAGAAGGGAGAGCAATCCCCGTCACCGTCATTCAAGCAGGGCCTTGTACAGTAACTCAAATCAAAACAAAACAAACTGACGGCTACGGTGCCGTTCAAGTTGGATACAGCGACGTTAAGCCGAAGGCTCTCAACCAGCCAAAATTGGGACACCTTGCCAAGTCGGGGGCGACTCCATTGCGCCACTTGCACGAATACCGATTGGAAGACACCAGTTCCTTTGAATTAGGTCAACAACTAAAAGCAGATAGCTTTACACCGGGACAAATAGTAGATGTCATCGGTACAAGCATCGGTAAAGGTTTTGCAGGCTTTCAAAAGCGCCACAACTTCAAACGAGGCCCTATGTCTCACGGTTCCAAAAATCACCGCGAACCAGGATCGATCGGACCTGGAACAACTCCCGGCCGCGTCTATCCCGGTAAAAGAATGGCGGGACGTATGGGCAACGTTCAAGTAACCGTCCGCAAACTCACAATTGTCCGGGTGGATGCAGAGCAGAATTTGTTGCTAATTAAGGGAGCAGTTCCCGGCAAACCTGGCGCCTTAGTCAATGTTGTGCCTGAGAAAAAAGTAGGACGTTAGTCAGCAGTCAGCAGTCAGCAGTCAGCAGTCAGTAGATAGTGGTTGGCAGGCGAGTAGCAAGAAAAACTAAGAGCCAAAAACTTAAAGCTGACAAAGCGACAAAGCGACAAAGCGACAAAGCGACAAAGCGAAAACTAAAAAACAGACAACTAACAACAGACAAAGGACAAAAGATATGGTTAATTGTGTAGTGCGAAATTGGCAAGGCGAAGAAGTTGGGGAAACAACTTTAGAACTGCGCGTAGCCAAAGAAGAAAATGCGTCTCACATCGTTCACAGAGCATTGACGCGGCAACTGAATAACGCCCGTCAAGGAAATGCTTGCACCAAAACTCGATCGGAAGTTAGAGGTGGCGGCCGCAAACCTTGGCGTCAAAAAGGCACCGGTCGAGCCAGAGCCGGTTCGATCCGTTCTCCGCTGTGGCGGGGCGGCGGTGTCATATTTGGGCCAAAACCCAGAGACTTTGAAGTCAAAATGAACAAAAAGGAACGCCGTCTCGCTTTGCGGACAGCATTCTTCAGTCGTACCGAAGACCTGATTGTGGTTGAAGAATTTGCAGAGCAATTTCCGAGACCGAAAAGCAAAGAATTGCTGAGCGCGATCGCCCGTTGGGGCATCGACCCAAATAAAAAAGTTCTGTTAATCTTGCCAGAACCGCAACTAAACGTCTATTTGTCAGGACGCAACATCGAATTAGTCAACGTCATCTTGGCAACTTCCCTGAACGTTTACGACGTTCTCGCGGCTGACAAAATCATTGTCACCTCTACCGCCATCACAAAAATTCAGGAGATTTACGGTGAGTAAAATCGACCCCCGCGACTACGCAGATTTGATCCAGCGTCCGATTCTCACCGAGAAAGCTACCAGAATGATGGAATTAAATCAATTTACATTCGACGTAGCCCCCAAAGCGACCAAGCCTCAAATCAAAGCAGCCATCGAAGAGCTATTTAAGGTGAAAGTCATCGGCGTAAACACCCAAAACCCGCCGCGCAAAAAGCGTCGAGTTGGTAAATTCGTCGGCTTTAAACCTTGTTACAAGCGAGCAACCGTCACTTTGCTAGACGGAGAGTCGATCCGCAAACTGCTATTCCCAGAAGTTTAGCCAATTTTGGATTTTAGATTTTAGATTTTAGATTTTAGATTGCAGTTAGCTCGTGCAAATTCCCAATTCAGGAAACAGCAAAGTTAACAGCTCATCCCAAATCTAAAATCCAAAATCTAAAATCTAAAATCCCAAGTCTAAAATCTAAAATCTAAAATCGATTATGGGCATTCGTTCTTACCGACCTTATACATCCAGCACCCGAGAAAAAACTGTCTCGGACTTTGCTGAAATTACCACGTCAGAACCCGAAAAGTCTCTAACCAGCAACAAGCACACCAAACAAGGCCGCAACAACCGAGGCGTCATCACCTGTCGCCACCGGGGAGGCGGTCATAAACGGCTTTATAGAGACATCGACTTCCGGCGCGACAAACACAGCATTCCTGCTACCGTCAAGTCGATCGAATACGACCCCAACCGCAACGCCCGCATCGCCCTAGTCTTCTACAAAGACGGCGAAAAACGGTACATCCTGCACCCGCTCAACTTAACCGTCGGTACAGTAATAGTCTCAGGCCCAGACGCGCCGATCGAAATCGGCAACGCCCTACCCCTGAAAAACATCCCCCTCGGTACCAGCATCCACAACGTAGAGCTAGTACCCGGAAAAGGCGGACAAATCGTCCGTTCCGCAGGCTCCAGCGCTCAGCTAATGGCAAAAGAAGGTACCTACGTCACCCTCAAACTGCCCTCCGGCGAACAGCGCAAAGTCCGCGCCGACTGCTACGCCACCATCGGTCAAGTTGGCAACACAGACGCTAGAAACATCAGCCTCGGTAAAGCAGGCCGCACCCGCTGGAAAGGCCGCAGACCAACCGTTCGCGGTAGCGTCATGAACCCGGTAGATCACCCGCACGGCGGTGGCGAAGGCAGAGCGCCCATCGGACGCTCTGGGCCCGTCACACCTTGGGGTAAACCAGCATTGGGTGCCAAAACTCGAAAAAAGAAAAAGCGCAGCGACTCTTTAATCGTCCGTCGCCGCCGCAAATCTTCCAAGCGCGGCAAGGGCGGCAGACAAAGTTAAGGAAGAAGGAAGAAGGAAGAAGGGAGAAGGAAGAAGGAAGAAGGAACAACGAAAAAGTTTTCCGTGCTCTTTTATTCCTGCAACTTTCTTCCCAATTCAATTCCAACTACTAATTACTAATTACCAAAACCATGTCTCGATCGCTAAAAAAAGGCCCCTTTGTAGCAGATCACCTGCTCACAAAAATTGAAAAACTCAACGCCGAAGGCAAAAAACAAGTAATTAAAACTTGGTCGCGCTCTTCCACAATCCTGCCTCAAATGGTAGGTCACACGATCGCAGTTCATAACGGCAGACAGCACGTCCCAGTCTACCTCACCGACCAAATGGTAGGTCACAAACTCGGAGAATTCTCCCCGACTCGCACCTTTAGAGGTCACAGCGATAAAAAGGCAAAAAGATAGCCAAATTAGGTGACAGGTAATAGGTAACTGGAAAAAGTTTTTCCCAATTACCAATTACCTTTTTCCCAATTACCAATTACCAACTTACCCAAATCGAAATGGTTATAGATACCACATCCGAAATTAAGGCGATCGCCCGTTACATTCGGTCATCCCCCTTCAAAGTACGCCGAGTCCTCGACCAAATTCGCGGCAAAAGCTACCAAGAAGCCCTGATTTTACTCGAATTCATGCCCTACCGCGCCTGCGAACCGATCGTCAAAGTTTTGCGATCGGCAGTAGCCAACGCCGAACACAACGCAGGATTAGACAAAAGTAAGCTAGTAGTCTCTCAAGCTTACGCAGACCAAGGCCCAGTCCTCAAGCGCTTCAGACCCCGCGCTCAAGGTCGCGCCTACCAAATCCGCAAGCCAACTTGTCACATCACCGTAATAGTTGCTCCGATCCTAGAAGACTAAACCTAGGAAAAACGTAATAGGTAATAAACAGCTTAAAGTTGAAAAAAAAGGCGATCGCCAATTACCTTTTCCTCAAAGCACGGAAATCACGGAGTCGCAGACAGTTGTTTTTTACATCTTCCTTCTTCCGACTTCCCTCGAACTTATTCCCAGTTACCAATTACCTTTTTCCCAATTAACTAATCAAATATTATGGGCCAAAAAATACATCCAATTGGTTTTCGTCTCGGCATTACCCAAGAGCACCGCTCTCGCTGGTTTGCTGACCCGAAGAACTATCCAGAACTCTTGCAAGAAGACTACAAAATCCGCAAGTACGTCCGCAAAACCCTCAGCAATGCTGGCATTTCCTCAGTCAGAATTGAACGGAAAGCCGATCAAATCGACCTAGAAGTCTTCACCGCCAGACCGGGCGTTGTCGTAGGCCGCGGCGGAGCAGGTATCGAAACCTTGCGCGTCGGTTTGCAACAGCTAATCGGTAACAACCGCCAAATTCGCATCAACGTCGTCGAAGTTCAGCGCGTAGACGCCGATGCCACACTGATCGCAGAATACATTGCCCAGCAACTAGAACGGCGCGTATCCTTCCGCCGAGTAGTCCGCCAAGCAATCACCCGCGCCCAAAAAGTCGGCATCCAAGGCATCAAAATTCAAGTCAGCGGACGGCTAAACGGCGCAGAAATCGCCCGTACCGAATGGACGCGCGAAGGCCGAGTTCCCTTGCACACGCTGCGGGCCGACATCGACTACTCCTACTGCACCGCTCAAACCATCTACGGTATTCTGGGCATTAAAGTTTGGGTTTTCAAAGGCGAAATTATTCCCGGACAAGAACAAGAATCTGCACCAAACGCAGCCGTGCCCCGGACTAAACAAAAGCGCCGTCGCCAGAACTTTGAAGATCGATCGAACGAAGGCTAGCTAATTGTTAACTGTTAGTTGCAATGGTCAATTGTCATTTAAAACCAATTGCCAATTACCAATTGCCAATTACCAATTACCAAATACCAAAATCCCAACTCCCAAAGCCATGTTAAGCCCTAAAAGAACAAAATTCCGCAAACAACAGCGCGGGCGAATGAGCGGTCAATCCACCCGCGGCAACACAGTTAGCTTTGGCGACTTCGCGCTCCAAGCCGTCGAACCCGCCTGGATAACCTCCCGCCAAATCGAAGCCGGACGGCGCGCCATGACCCGCTATATCCGCCGGGGCGGTAAAATCTGGATTCGCATTTTTCCCGACAAACCAGTCACCCAGCGCGCAGCAGAAACCCGGATGGGTTCTGGTAAAGGCGCGCCGGAGTTTTGGGTAGCCGTCGTCAAACCAGGCCGGATCATGTTTGAAATTGGCGGTGTAGCCGAAGAAACAGCCCGCGAAGCAATGCGTTTGGCATCTTTCAAATTACCGATCAAAACCAAGTTCATCAGCCGCGAAGAAGGCCAGTCCTAGCGAAAATCGAAGGTAGAGTTAGGTCGGCATTGGTCTGAATTTTAAAGGGCGACAGCAATTTAAAATCGGCAATTCATAACTTTTCTTTCCTTCGACCTTCAGCATCTAGACAATTAAGTCTTCACTCTTTCGATCGCTCACGATAAAGCACAGAATTATGTCTTTGACCAAGATTAAAGAAGCTAGAGAATTAAGCGATGCAGCAGTAGCAGAGCAAATTTTAGCCGTCAAGCGCCAACTCATGGATCTGCGGCTCCAGCAAGCTACCGGCCGCCTGGAAAAGCCTCACCTGTTCAAGCACGCCAAACATCGGTTGGCTCAATTAATGACAGTTGAACGCGAGCGCCAAATCGCAGCCGACGCTCAAGCTAAAGCCGAAAAAGCCGCATCGAAAGCAGCCGACGCTCAAGCTAAAGCTGCAACCGCAGTCAGCCCCGAGTAAGCAGCAGCCGAAGCTCGCACAGTAGTTCAAAAAAACTCAATTGCACAATAAAGATAGATAGCTATGGCAGTTAAAGAACGAGTTGGCGTAGTAGTCAGCGACAAGATGGACAAAACCGTCGTAGTAGCGATCGAAAACCGCTCCTCCCACAGTAAGTACGGCAAAATCGTAGTCCGCACCAAGCGGTACAAAGCTCACGACGAAGAAAATCAGTGCAAACCAGGCGATCGCGTCCGCATCACTGAAACTCGCCCCTTGAGCAAAACCAAACGCTGGACGGTTGCTGAGATTTTCGGTGCAAAAAATGGCTAACAGTTAATTCTGGATTGCTCAAAAGCGCGAGCGGCGATCGAGCTCGATCGACCATCCATTAGCAATTCACAGTTAGCAGTTAGCAAGCATCAAACTACCTTTTCCCCAATCACCATGATTCAACCCCAGACATACCTCAATGTCGCCGACAATAGCGGAGCCCGCAAACTAATGTGCATCCGCGTATTGGGAGGCGGCAACCGTCGCTACGGCGGAGTCGGCGATGTCATCATTGCCGTAGTCAAAGACGCCATCCCCAATATGGCAGTCAAAAAATCCGATGTCGTCAGAGCCGTCATTGTCAGAACCCGCAAAGGCTTGCGTCGCGACAGCGGCATGAGCATTCGTTTTGACGACAACGCCGCCGTCATCATCAATCCAGAAGGCAACCCCAAAGGCACTCGCGTTTTCGGCCCCGTCGCCCGCGAATTGCGCGACAAAAACTTTACTAAAATCATTTCCTTAGCCCCGGAGGTACTTTAAAATGTACGGAAAAAAGGGTAAAGCAACTAGCGAACCGCAGCGCTACAGAATGCACGTCAAAGCAGGCGACACCGTGCAAATAATTACTGGCAAAGAAAAAGGAAAAGTCGGAGAAATCCTCAAGACATATCCCAAAGTCAGCAAAGTAATTGTTAAAGGCGTAAATATCCGAACCAAGCACGTCAAGCCCCAGCAAGAGGGAGAATCCGGGAAAATAGTCACCTTTGAGGCTCCCATTCACAGCTCAAATGTCATGCACTATTCCGAAAAAGAGAAAATCGCCAGCCGCGTCTGCTATACATTTAGTGAAGACGGCCGCAAACTGCGACAACTCAAAAAAACCGGAGAAATCCTCGATAATTAGTCATCAGTCCTTAGTCCTTAGTCCTTAGTCCTTAGTCCTTAAAAGACAACTGACAACTGACAACTAACAACTGACAAAGAACAATTCCCTGACCAAGCCCAGGGACAGTTAACGAAACACAAAAACTATGCCGGACAAACTCAAAGTTCTTTATCAAGGAAAAATCGTTCCCAAACTGATGGATCAGTTTAAATATACTAATATCCATCAGGTTCCCAAACTCGTCAAAGTCACCGTGAACCGCGGTTTGGGAGAAGCATCTCAAAATGCTAAGGCACTAGATTCATCCATCAACGAAATTGGCATTATCACCGGACAAAAACCAGTGGTGACGCGGGCGAAAAAAGCGATCGCAGGCTTCAAAATCCGCAAAGGAGTACCAGTCGGCGTGATGGTGACGCTACGCGCCGATCGGATGTATGATTTTCTCGATCGGCTGATCAACCTCGCACTACCCCGCATCCGCGACTTCCGCGGCATCAGCCCCAAAAGCTTCGATGGTCGCGGCAACTACAGCTTGGGTCTGAGAGAACAGCTCATCTTTCCAGAAATAGAATATGACAGCATCGATCAAATTCGAGGCATGGACATTTCAATTATCACCACAGCAAAAACCGACGAAGAAGGACGCGCTTTGCTTAAAGAAATGGGAATGCCGTTCCGGGACAACTAAGCACTAGAGTAAGAAGCAAAAGATGGCAGCTAACGATACCATAGCAGATATGTTGACGCGCATTCGCAATTCTTGCATGGCGCGCCACCAGACAACACAAATTCCAGCTACAAAAATGACCCGTAGCATCGCCCAAGTCCTCAAAAATGAAGGCTTTATCAGCGAATTTGAAGAAGCAGAACCAGAAGGGGTCAAGCGAACTATAGTGCTTTCTCTAAAGTACAAAGGTAAAACTCGCAAGCCCATTATCACCGCACTTAAGCGAGTCAGCAAACCAGGACTTCGCGTTTACTCGAACCGTAAAGAATTGCCCCGAGTATTAGGCGGAATTGGCATCGCCATTATCTCCACCTCCAGCGGCATTATGACCGATAGAGAAGCCCGACGCCAAGGTTTGGGCGGAGAAGTGCTTTGTTATGTTTGGTAGTCATTAGTCAGTCGATTTTAGATTTTAGATTTTAGATTTTAGATTGACGCTCCAGCGCAGTGAATCTGAGAGTTTCAACAAAAATCTAACATTTTGGGAGCATCAACTCAAAAGTATCGGGGCACAGTACCCGTTTCTTGCGGGTCATTAGTCGCCGATTATTGGCAACAAACTCCAGAATCGATCGCTCAAAGACTAATAACTAAAGACTAACAATCAAGCACTAATCACTAAAAACAAAGGACAAAAAATATGTCGCGAATTGGCAAGCGTCCGATTAGCATTCCCACTAAAGTCACCATCACCCTAGACGGCCAAAAAGTAGCCGTCAAAGGCCCAAAAGGTGAACTTTCCAGAGTGATACCAGCAGAAATCCTCATGGGACTCGAAGGCGAGACTTTACTCGTTACCCGCCGAGACGAATCTCGCGTCGCCAGACAACTGCACGGCTTGTGCCGCACCCTAGTCGCCAACATGGTCGAAGGTGTATCAGAAGGTTTTCAGCGCCGTCTGGAAATTGTCGGCACAGGTTATCGGGCACAGGTTCAAGGACGGAACCTGATTTTAAACGTCGGTTACAGCAAGCCAGTTGAAATGCCCCCTCCAGAAGGCATCACAATGGCAGTTGAAGGCAACACCAACGTCATTGTCTCCGGCATTGACAAAGAACTCGTAGGTAACACAGCAGCCCGCATCCGCGCTGTACGTCCGCCTGAAGTCTACAAAGGTAAAGGCATTCGCTACAGCGGCGAAGTCATCCGGCGCAAAGCTGGTAAAACAGGCAAAACAGGTAAGAAGTAAACATGAAGCTTACTCGCAAAGAATCAGTCCACCGCAGACACCGCCGCGTACGGCGCAAGGTGTTCGGCACCGCCGAGCGTCCCAGATTAGCGGTATTTCGATCGGACCAGCACATCTACGCCCAAGTAATCGACGACACCGCCCAGCACACTTTGGTAGCCGCGTCAACCCTAGATCCCGAATTGAAAACCGAACTCACTTCGGGAAACAACTGCAGCGCCAGCAGCAAAGTAGGTCAGTTGATTGCCAAACGCTGTTCCAGCGCCGGTATAGCCAAAGTTGTATTCGATCGCGGGGGCAACCTCTACCACGGTCGCGTTAAAGCCCTCGCAGAAGCAGCTCGCGAAGCCGGGTTAGACTTTTAGGAAGAAGGAAGAAGTCAAGCGTGAAGTCGGAAGAAGGAAGAAAGAAGCAATAAAATTCTTAATTCCTAATGGTTAATTCCTCATTGCAGACTACCAGTTACTAATCCTTAATTCCCCAAACAACAAAACTATGGCAGAACAAAAAGAACAGCGCACCAAGAAAAAAAGCAGCAGCAACAACAAAGGACGCGAAAAAGAATCCGAATGGCAAGAACGGGTTGTTCAGATTCGCCGCGTTACTAAAGTAGTCAAAGGCGGTAAAAAACTCAGCTTCCGCGCCATAGTCATTATCGGCAACGAACGCGGTCAAGTTGGAGTGGGAGTCGGCAAAGCTAGCGACGTAATCGGTGCCGTTAAAAAAGGTGTCGCTGACGGTAAAAAACACCTCATTGAAGTCCCCCTCACCAAAGCCAACTCCATCCCTCACCCCATCAACGGTGACGGCGGCGGAGCCAAAGTCATGATGCGTCCGGCCGCAGCCGGAACAGGCGTAATTGCAGGGGGAGCGGTGCGAACAGTTCTCGAACTAGCAGGAGTCCGCAACATCTTAGCCAAACAGCTAGGTTCCGGAAACCCGTTAAACAACGCCAGAGCAGCAGTCAACGCCCTCTCCACCCTCCGCACCTTGTCCGAAGTTGCTCAAGAACGCGGAATTCCAGTAGAAAACCTCTACGGTTAGGGCATAGGGAATGGCAAACTGTCAGTTTTGAGTGTTAAGTGCTGGCGTTGAGAATCAAAAAAATCTGCAACTCAAAACTCACGCACTCAAAACTACTGCGCGCCGGCTCTCTAAATACCAATTACCAATTACCAATTACTAAAACTATGAGATTGCAAGACGCCCGACCCAAAGCAGGCTCCCAAAAGCGCCCGCGACGCTTAGGCAGAGGTATTTCTGCCGGTCAAGGCGCGAGCTCCGGTAAAGGGATGCGCGGTCAAAAATCTAGAGCCGGTAGCGGCACTAGACCGGGTTTTGAAGGCGGCCAAAATCCTCTCTACCGCCGCCTGCCCAAGCTCAAAAGCTTCCCGATCGTGAACCGCAAAGAGTACACTACCATTAATGTAAGTAAATTAGCATCGCTGCCAGCAAACACAGAAGTTACTCTCACCTCTTTGCTCCAAGCAAAAATTGTCACCGCTGACAATGGCCCGCTGAAAATCTTAGGAGATGGCGAACTAAATGTGCCCCTGCAAGTGCGCGCCAAGGCTTTTACCGCAGGTGCTCGCACCAAAATTGAAGCCGCAGGCGGAAATTGCGAATTAATTGCCTGAAGATTTGAGGTTTGAGAAGAAGTCCAAATCTCAAATCCTCAAGCTTGCTATCAGAAAATGATTTAGTCGAAAATCCCAAATCTAAAATCCCAAATCGTAACTATGGACGTTAGTAGAGAGAAAGCGCCAACTGCACAAGAGACATTCATGCAGATGGCTCAAGCTGCTGGTTTGCGGGGCCGCATCCTCGTAACCCTTGGCTTATTGATTTTAGTGCGTCTGGGTGTCCACTTGCCAGTCCCCGGCATCGATCGAGCTGCCTTTGCCCAAAACGTCCAAAATAGCCCTTTAATTGGCTTTCTGGACTTGTTTTCAGGAGGCGGCCTGTCAGCTTTGGGGATTTTTGCGCTGGGGATTTTGCCCTACATCAATGCTTCAATTATCGTGCAACTTCTAACCGCGGCTCTGCCAAGTTTAGAAGATTTGCAGAAAAATGAAGGAGAAGCGGGGCGGCGCAAGATATCTCAAATTACTCGCTACGTTTCTTTGGGCTGGGCAATTCTGCAAAGCATTGGCATTGCGATTTGGGTCAGCCCTTTTGCTCAAGCTCCAGCGCCCTTATTCATAGCACAAACTGCTTTGGCTCTAACTGCAGGGTCGATGTTTGTCATGTGGATATCGGAATTGGTGACGGAACGAGGCATCGGGAACGGAGCGTCGTTGCTGATATTTATCAACATTGTGTCGGTTTTGCCGCGCTCTTTGGGACAAACTTTTGAGTTGGCCCAAAGTGGCGATAACGCGATTGTGGGTCGCGTAGTGGTTCTGCTGCTGGTATTTTTGGTGACTATTGTCGGGATTGTGTTTGTTCAGGAAGGTACTCGCCGTATTCCGATTATTTCTGCCCGCCGCCAAGTCGGACGCAAGGTTTATCGGGAGAGTCGCAGCTATCTGCCCCTGCGCTTGAATCAAGGCGGAGTGATGCCGATTATTTTTGCATCTTCGGTGTTGATTGTGCCTTCTTTCCTCGCTCAGTCTCTGAATAACCCATTTTTGGTTCAAGTTGCTAATGTTTTGAGTCCTAACGGGCCTGCGCCTTGGGCTTACGCACTGTTTTATCTGACTTTGATTCTGTTCTTCAGCTATTTCTACGCTTCGTTGATTGTCAACCCTGTAGATATGTCTCAGAACTTGAAGAAAATGGGCGCTAGTATTCCTGGCATTCGTCCCGGTCAGAAAACGAGCGATTATGTGGAGAAGGTTTTGAACCGTTTGACTTTCTTGGGCGCGATATTTCTCGGTCTGGTGGCTATTGTACCAACGGCTGTAGAAAGTGCGATCGGCGTGCAAACTTTTAGAGGTTTTGGTGCAACTTCCCTGCTAATTCTAGTGGGTGTCGCGATCGAAACTGCTAAGCAAATTCAAACTTACGTCATCTCCCAACGATATGAAGGAATGGTGAAGTAATCGCAATGCAACTGATTTTTATGGGGCCTCCAGGGGCAGGTAAGGGAACTCAGGCTCAAATATTAGCCGCTCTCTGGAAAATACCGCACATTTCTACTGGTGACATTCTGCGCGCCTGCGTGGTGGCGAAAACAGCCTTGGGCCTACAGGCGAAAGCCTACATGGATGCTGGTGAGTTGGTTCCCGACCAGTTATTGATGGATATCGTCCAAGAACGCATGAATCAACCAGATGCAAGTGCAGGCTGGATTCTCGACGGCTTTCCCCGCACTGTGGCACAGGCAGCGTTTTTTGACAAACTGCTCTGTGATGTAGGTGTAGAGGGAAGTACGTCTGGTAAGGACTGCGATATCAGAGCTGTCAATTTGGACGTACCTGATAATGTTTTGGTGACTCGCCTATTGTCACGCGGTCGCCAGGATGACAATGAGGAGACGATCCGCCGCCGGTTGCAAGTTTATCGCGAACAAACTGAGCCTTTGATTGAGTTTTACAGCGCTCGCGAACAGTTAGTTGCGGTTGATGGCGATCGCGATATGGGATTAGTCACTGCTGAACTGCAACAAGCCCTCTCTGGCGACTCTTGAACCCTCTCAATAGAGCTTGTTACTCACCAAATTTTGCTAAGATATGTTAACTAGGAGCTTTGTGTGCGATCGGGTTTTGTGAGGGTTGTTAGAAACAGGATTGAACTCGATTATACTTGCCACAACTTTACTCAAGTAAAGCTGAAGCAAGAAGTTAATTAGAGTCAAGCATTCGATCGAGTCGCCCGAATTATTGCCCCGTTCGCCTTAGACCCGCCCAAAACGGATACAAGCCACCGACAATCATCGTCGCAAACCCTGATTTTAGACCGCAGTTTCTGCTCATTTGATGCCTCTGTGGAGTCAATCTAAAATCTAAAACTTGTTCGCTTGCGAAGTCGAAGCATCTAAAATCTAAAATCGGCAGATTCTTAGTTGGTAAATAGGTTTTGAAGCCAATACCGGGATACTCCTAGTTAATCAAATGTAAAATTGAGGTAAATACCAAATTGTCTAAGCAAGATTTAATTGAAATGGAAGGGACAGTGACGGAATCTCTTCCCAATGCGATGTTTCGCGTTGACCTAGATAATGGGTTTAACGTGCTAGCTCACATTTCCGGCAAGATTCGTCGCAACTACATCAAGATTTTGCCCGGCGATCGCGTCAAGGTCGAATTAACTCCCTACGACTTGACCAAAGGCAGAATTACATATCGCCTTCGGAAAAAATAGGCTTAGATAAAACTTTCTAAAAACTAATTTTAAGTTTTATTAGAGAGAACTTGGTAAAAAGCTTCAAATTTATGCTATAATGCTACGTTTGTAGTGTTGGCGAGAAGGGCGTCAACAACCCACCAGCGTAGAGGGCTAAGTGACTGCTACGCGGTAAAAGTATCGATCGCCCAAATTTGGGTGCAAGCGAATTTGACCCCAACAAAGGGAGTGGGTGCAAGCGGGCTCCTTCAAGAAACAACCCGTACTTTATACAATTTAATCGAGGAGAGGCCTACACCTTGCCCAGCCTCTCCTCCCACCGCTCTACGGGCCAGCGTGGCTGAGTTCCGGTAGAGCGGGGTTCTCCAGGCAGGAAGAAAGATGAAAGTTCGAGCATCTGTCAAAAAGATTTGTGAAAAATGTCGCGTCATCCGCCGTCGCGGTCGAGTGATGGTGATATGCACTAACCCAAAACACAAACAGCGCCAAGGTTAGAAAACAGCAAGATTGGGCGCTGCACGCAAGTGCCGCCTCATTCAACATTGTAGCCAAACAGGAAAACTAGGGAGACAAAAGTGTGGCACGGATTGCCGGGGTAGACCTTCCACGCGATAAGCGCGTCGAAATAGGTCTGACATACATTTTCGGAATAGGCCTGTCGCGGGCCAAAAAAATAATCGCTGCAACAGGCGTAAATCCTGACACTCGCGTCAAGGATTTAACAGAGGCCGACGTGACACTTCTGCGGGCTCATGTAGAAAGCACCTACCAAATCGAAGGAGACCTCCGGCGCTGGGAGTCAATGAACATCAAGCGCCTGATGGATATCGGGACTTACCGGGGTAGGCGTCACCGTTTGGGTCTGCCTGTGCGGGGCCAACGAACCCGTACCAACGCCAGAACCCGTCGCGGCGTTCGCCGAACAGTGGCGGGCAAGAAAAAGGCACCTTCCAAGAAGTAACTTCTTTTTGGAAAAACTACGCTGGGGGCTGCTGGCTCCTAGCGCTTCGGGACATTAGTTGAGAGAAACGTTAAAGAGACTAATATGGCGCGACAACAAACAGGCAAGAAATCTGGTGCAAAAAAACAGAAACGGAATGTACCCAATGGGGTAGGCTACATCCAGTCTACCTTCAACAATACGATTGTGACTATTACCGACCTCAACGGGGAAGTAATATCCTGGGCATCGGCAGGTTCCAGCGGCTTTAAAGGAGCGAAAAAAGGGACTCCCTTTGCAGCTCAAACAGCAGCAGAAAGTGCAGCCCGCAGGGCCAACGACCAAGGAATGCGCCAAATAGAAGTAATGGTGAGCGGGCCCGGAGCAGGTCGAGAAACTGCTATTCGGGCTCTGCAAGGGGCGGGACTGGAAATTACCCTGATTAGAGATGTTACCCCGATTCCTCACAACGGCTGTCGCCCTCCCAAGCGGCGTAGAGTCTAAAACGATTTGAGATTTTAGATTTTAGATTTTGGATAATGGTTAACTGCTTAAAATCAAAAACTAATAATGGTTTCAACTGTTGCCCCGTCCGTCCAAAATCCGAAATCCGTTCAGGGGTATGCTCTGCAATCTAAAATCCAAAATCAAAAATCCAAAGTGGAAAAGGGAGGTCACTCCGTGGCGCAGTTTCAAATTGAATGTATAGAGTCTAACACTGACAAAGACCGCAGTCAGTACGGAAAATTTGTTCTAGAACCCCTAGATCGCGGTCAGGGAACAACGGTTGGGAATGCGCTTCGGCGAGTGCTGCTGTCAAATTTGGAAGGAACGGCAGTAACTTCAGTCCGCATCGCGGGTGTCAATCACGAGTTTGCCACGATCGAAGGGGTACGGGAGGATGTTCTGGAAATTCTCCTGAACATGAAAGAGGTGGTTCTTAAAACTCATTCCCAGCAGCCGCAAATCGGCAGGTTGCGGATTGAGGGGCCAGTCACAGTTACTGCCGATCGATTCGATTTACCTTCTGAGGTGGAATTGATCGATAAATCGCAGTACATTGCGACTCTCTCCCCCGGTTCAGTTCTGGAAATGGAATTCAGAATTGAAAAAGGCATCGGATATCGAGCAGTAGACCGCAGTCGCGATGATGGGTCGGCTTTGGATTTTCTCCAAATTGATGCCATCTTTATGCCGATTCGCAGAGTCAACTACAGCGTTGAAGATGCTCGGTTGGGTGGCACGGCCGAGAAAGACCGGCTGATTATGGAAATCTGGACTGATGGCAGCGTGACTCCTCAAGAAGCTCTGAGTCAATCTGCCCACATCCTGGTAGATTTGTTTGCCCCTCTCAAAGACATCACCCACGATTCTCTCAAACCAGAGTATCCAGGTGAGGCCGATCCTACGAGCCAAATCCCGATCGAAGAATTGCAGTTGTCAGTCCGGGCTTACAACTGTCTCAAGCGGGCTCAGATCAACTCAGTCGCAGACTTATTGGATTATAGCCAAGAAGACTTGCTAGAGATCAAGAACTTCGGGCAGAAGTCCGCAGAAGAAGTGATTGAAGCTTTACAAAAACGCTTGGGGATTACCCTGCCGCAGGAAAAATCAGCTAAAAGTTAATCAACGGGTAACGGGTAAAAAAGTGCCGAATTTTAAGTGGGTGAGTTCTTAAAAACCCAGAATTCACCCCCGGAGTTCGCAGACTATCTATCCCCGCGCCCAATTACCAATTACCAATTACCAATTACCATGCGCCACCGCTGTCGCGTCCCCCAACTAAACAAACCGGCTGACCAGCGCCGCGCCATGTTGCGCTCGCTGACCACCGAATTAATCCGTCACGGTAAAATCACTACCACTCTCGCCCGCGCCAAAGCGCTGCGCCCAGAAGCGGACAGAATGATTACCCTGGCAAAAGAAGGCTCCTTGGCCGCTCGCCGCCAAGCTATGGGCTATATCTACGACAAACAGTTAGTACACGCCTTGTTTGAGGCCGCCGCAGAACGGTACGGCTCGCGCAACGGGGGTTACACCCGCGTAGTGCGAACTGTCCCCCGTCAAGGAGACAATTCCGAAATGGCGATCGTTGAACTGGTTTAATGAAATTTTGGGTTGGAGATTTTTGATTTATGACTGACAATCCAAAATCCCCAATCGAAGATGCCCGATCGATACAGCGCGTTGCTTTAGTGATCCAATACATCGGCACTAACTTTCACGGCTGGCAGCGACAGCCGAACCAGCGTACAGTACAAGAAGAAATTGAAACAGCAATATCGACTGTCCTGCAACGTCCGGTAACGCTGCACGCTGCCGGGAGAACTGACGCAGGAGTTCATGCGGCTGCTCAAGTAGCCCATTTTGACGCCTGCGGCCCAATTCCGGCTCACCGCTGGGCAAGCGTTCTCAACTCTCGACTGGCAAAAGATATTTTAATTCGAGCTTCGGCAAAGGTGGAACCTACCTGGCACGCTCGGTTCTCAGCCAGTTGGCGGCGCTATCGCTACACCCTTTATACAGACCCGATTCCTAATTTGTTTGTGCGTCCTTATGCTTGGCACTGCTACCACGCGCCTGTGGACGAATCTTTGATTCAGGAAGCTTTGACACCGCTAATCGGGCGGCATCACTTGGCGGCTTTTCACCGCGCGGGGTCTGCCCGCCCCCATTCTTGGGTGGACGTACAAGCAGCAGAGTGTCATCGTTCTGGGCCTCTTATCTATATCGAGGTTCAAGCGAGCGGGTTTCTGTACGGGATGATGCGGCTGCTGGTGGGGTTGCTGGTGCAGGTGGGTCGCGGGGAAAGGGCGATCGACAATTTCACAGATATCTGGGTCAACGAACGCCGAGAAATGGTAAAATACGCCGCTCCCGCTCGAGGTTTATGCCTGCTGCGGGTTGGATATTCAGAATTTCCCTTTCCCCCAGATGTTTGGTACGATACTCAGCCAAAATTAGTTATTGGTTATTAGTTATTGGTTATTAGTTATTGGTTATTAGTTATTGGAAACAACTAACAAATAACAAATAACAACTGACAACTAACAATGAACAACTAACAAATAACAAATAACAACTGACAACTAACAATGAACAAAACTTACGTCCCTACTCAAGACTCCCTAGAGCATAAGTGGTACGTGGTCGATGCTGCCGACCAGCGCCTGGGCCGTCTGGCAACAGAAGTTGCCATATACCTCCGGGGCAAACACAAACCCACTTACACTCCTTCAATGGATACCGGCGACTTTGTAATTGTCATCAATGCTGACAAAATCGCTGTTACTGGTAAAAAACGCACCCAGAAAATCTACCGCCGTCACTCTGGCAGACCGGGCGGCATGAAAACAGAAACTTTTGCCAAATTGCAAGCACGTTTGCCCGAAAGAATCGTCGAAGAAGCTATCCGGGGAATGCTGCCTCACACTTCTCTGGGCCGACAACTGTTTACTAAGCTAAAGGTGTACGCTGGCCCCAACCACCCGCACGAAGCTCAAAAACCAGAAGAATTAATTGTTCACACGATTCCGGGAGGAAATGAGTAATGCAAGCAACAGATACATCCGGCCGCGCCGTTTACTGGGGTACTGGCCGCCGCAAGCGTTCAGTAGCGCGGGTACGTTTGGTTCCCGGCACAGGCATACTGACTGTCAACGGTAAAGAAGGGGATTTGTACCTGCAATTCAACCCTACCTATTTGGCACTCGCTAAGGCTCCTCTGGAAACTTTGGGTCTGGAAAATGAATATGACATTTTGGTAAAAGTCGAAGGTGGTGGTTTGACCGGTCAAGCTGACTCGATTCGCTTGGGTGTCGCTAGAGCGCTTTGTCAGTTAGACCCGGATAACCGCAAGCCTCTGAAGACTGAGGGCTATTTGACTCGCGACCCGCGGGCAAAAGAGCGGAAAAAGTACGGTTTGCGGAAAGCTCGGAAGGCTCCTCAATACTCGAAGCGGTAATCGAGCAAAGAAGGAAGAAGGAAGAAGGAAGAGGGAAGAAGGAACAATTATCCAGATTCCATCCTTCTTTTTTTCAAGGTCTATTTCTGATTCCTGATTCGCGCTTTCGCAGCAAACGATTGCGGAAAATTCCTGCTGTTGTTGGTAGGTAAGTCCGATGACAGCTAAAATGGTTGTAAAGTCAAAAATTAGAGAGTAAAAAAAATGGCGAAAGATGGCATTCACCCTGAGTGGTATCCCGAATCTCAGGTTTTTTGCAACGGGGAACACGTGATGACGGTTGGTTCGACTAGACCAAAGCTTCAAGTTGATGTTTGGTCGGGGAATCATCCTTTTTATACTGGCACTCAGAAGATTATTGATACTGAAGGTCGTGTGGAACGCTTTATGCGGAAATATGGCATGACAGATGTAGAAATGCCGCAGGCAGATGCTTCCTCTGGCCCTCTGAAAATGGAAGACCCGAAAGCAGATGCTGCTAAGGCTGCTGCTAAAGGGAAAAAGAAGAAGTAGCTGGATTGTCATTTGTCCGCAGTCGGTTAAGAGTAGTGTTTTCTACAAATAACTGACTGCTATAGGATTTGAGATTTTAGATAAAAGACTTGCCGTAGCGGGCAGTTTAGTTCGATCGAGATTCTCTCCAAACTGCTCTTGAGTTCTAAAATCAAAAATCTAAATTTAAACATCTCAAATCGAACCGCTCTCGGATTGGAGGTTTTAGATAGAAGACTTGCCGTAGCAGGCGGTTGAGTTAAATCCAATTAAGTTCGATCGCGATTCTACTCCAACTGCTCTTCAAATCTAAAATCTAAAATCTAAAATCTAAAATCTAAAATCGATTGACGGAGGACAACTGACAATGGCTGAATCTTATTTGCTGGATAAATTGAAGTCGGTAGAGCAAACTTTTAATGAGTTGACTCGCCGCATGGCTGACCCGGATGTCGCTAGGGACAATTATGAGTTTCAACGGGTGGCAAAAGCTCGATCGTCCTTGGAGGAAGTGGTCGATACTTTTGCTCTGTGGAAAACGACTCAGGAAGATTTGGTGGGCGCGCGACAGGTGCTCAAGGAAGCTGCGGGCGATCGCGAAATGCAAGAAATGGCTGGACTGGAAGTTGATGAACTTGAGTCGAAGCTGGAAAATTTGGAAAGTCGTTTGAAGGTGTTGCTGCTACCGCGCGATCCGAACGATGACAAGAATATTATGCTGGAAATTCGCGCTGGTACTGGCGGAGATGAGGCTAGTATTTGGGCGGGGGATTTGCTGCGGCTTTACACTCGCTACGCTCAAACTCAAGGCTGGCAGGTGAAATTGGTCAGCGAGTCGCTGGCGGAAATGGGCGGCTTTAAAGAGGTGATTCTGGAAGTTACCGGCGATAGCGTGTACAGCCAACTGAAGTTTGAGGCTGGGGTGCACCGGGTGCAGCGGGTGCCTGTGACTGAGGCTGGCGGGCGGGTTCACACTTCAACGGCGACGGTGGCTGTGATGCCGGAGGTGGATGATGTGGAGATTCACATCGATCCGAAGGATATTGAGATGAGCACGGCTCGATCGGGCGGTGCTGGCGGTCAAAATGTGAACAAGGTGGAAACTGCTGCGGATTTGTTTCACAAGCCGACGGGTATTCGGATTTTCTGTACTGAGGAGCGCAGTCAGTTGCAGAATAAGGAGCGGGCGATGCAGATTTTGCGGGCTAAGCTTTATGAGATGAAGTTGCGGGAACAGCAGGATGAGGTGAAGTCGCGGCGTTTGGCTCAGGTTGGTACTGGTTCGCGATCGGAAAAGATTCGCACCTACAACTATAAGGATAATCGGGCTACCGACCACCGTTTGGGGGAAAATTTTTCGCTCAATAGTGTTTTGGAAGGGGATATTGAGGCGATTATTCAGACTTGTATTTCTCAGGATCAGCAGGAACGTTTGGCTGAGTTGGCTGCTTCTATTAATTGATGGAGTGATGGGGAATTAGGCACATTTTTGGGTGTGCCTTTGTTCTGTGATGGCTCGGCGGATGTGGTGGAGCAGGGCGTCCCAAATTGCATCGGCGCTTTGGACGGGATACTTGAAATGTTCGAGGTCGTATTGTACTATAATTTCTAGAGGTGCTAGGGTTTGCTGGTTTCTACAACTGGCAATTGTGGCGATCGTCTCTTGCTCCCATCTGGCAAATAGTCTGTAGCTGAAAAAGGAACTGCATTTTTGTCCTTTCTTGTTCAGGTAAACGACTATTACCTGATGTTGTTTGGGGTAGACTTTGACTATGCGGTTGACGGGCATTTTCAGGGCTTCGGCTGCTTCTATTTTGGAGATTTGCCAGCACTGGGGTTTGAGCCAACCGGAGGCTGTGAGGCTTTGACGGGTGTTGCGTGTCTTGCGAGTCATTTTTACTACCCCTGATTTGCTACAAATACAATTACGATTTCAAAAGTATTTACACTTTAACTGGTAAACTTTTTGCTGTCAAGCAAGAAAGACAGATTTTTTGGTAGATAAGTAAACTAGGAGTTGTGTTGATCTGGTGACTAATACTGTGGACGCAGAAGCTAGGAAGAAACTGAGCGAAGTTGTTAAGCTAGCCCGTGGCGACCTGAGTTTTAGCGCTTTTGGTAGGCTATTGGGAGTCTCTGGGTCTGCTGTTCAGTATTGGGAAAAGGGCCAGGTACTCCCGGATACGAAAAATTTGACTCAGATTGCGGCAAAAGCGGGCTTTACAATGGAAGAGTTGATGGCTCATCTCGAAGGTAAGCCAATGCCGGAACCTGTTAATACCAACGAACTGCTGAAGAAAATTCAGTGTATGCCGATTAGTGAGTTGGCAGTGATTGGTAGAGCTGTGATGGATAGGCTCGCTGCTGCTGCTGAGTCTTCTGGGTAAGTAGAGTAGATTGCGAGTTTTTTGAAGGCCTCTCTTGGTCATTGTTATTTCTCCCAAGTCTGTCTTCAATAAATTGAATAATTTGAATTTATTTAAAAATATTATCTGTTAAATGTTCTGCTGTCAAGCAAGACAGACAAATTTGTTGGTACACAAGTAAACTAAGAATTGTGGTTATCTGGTGGCTGATACCGTGGACGCAGAAGCTAAGAAAAAACTGAGTGAGGTTGTTAAATTAGCGCGGGGCTCGATGAGTTTGACCGCTTTTGGCAAATTGTTGGGAGTTTCTGCTGCTTCTGTCTTGTATTGGGAAAAGGGGCAGGTACTTCCAGATACGAAAAATTTGACTCAGATTGCTACAAGAGCAGGCTTTACGATGGAAGAGCTCATGGCTCATCTCGAAGGCAAGCCGGTGCCGGAACCTCTGGATACCAACGAGCTGCTTAAGAAAATTCAATGTATGCCACTGAGTGACTTAGCAGTGATTGTTCGAGCTGGTATGGATCGACTGGCTGCTGCTGCTGTAGCTTCTGGGAAGTATGGTTGAGCTGGTACAAATCCCGATCGCACTTGAAAAATTTCCACCACTCGTGATTATCACAAATCGAGTATTTTGTCAAGTCAAAATCTACTTTGTTCTGGAGTTCGATCGCCCTTATGGACTGACGCACTCCGACAAAGAAACCGGGTTTTTACCTAATCTGTCGGTGACAACGAAGTATTTTCCTAAAAAACCCGGTTTCTGGGCCCCTATACGATCGCCCTTATCCGAAAATCACTCGCTAAGATCCCTGACTCAAAATATCTAAAAACTCTCGGACAACGCGATCGGGTTCTTGACTGCACCTGTGGGCCTCGCAATAGTGGATGGTGAAGATGCCGTGGGATGCAAAGATGCGATCGCGCGTTTCATCTTTTTCTGTGTCGGGATGCGATATTTCCAGAATTCCCCATTTGCCTTGGTGGAAAATGAGAAAATCTGGTTCTTGGTTTTGTCGGCCCGAGGGTGTGGTGAGGCGGGCTTTGGAGTTGGGGAAGAAAAGGACGGAAGTGCGATCGAGTGCTTCGGCAATTTTTACTTCTTCTTCGCAGCGAAAGCGCAAATCGTTCCAGTAATAAATCCGTTCTTTTGTGCTTGACAGAAATCCCTGGTTATGGGCGTTTTCAGCCTTGATAATTCTATCTGATACTGTATGATAATCAGATAGAATTGCACCGTGTAAATCTGTTGATGAATCAGATTCACTTAAGGGCGATCGCTATGAGGGTCAGTGGGAGAATGGCAAGCGCAACGGTTTTGGGGTAATGATATACACTAACGGCACTCGTAAAGAGCAATTTTGGAATAATGGTGAATTAGTTCAATTACCGACAAGTCCTTCACCAGAGTTTTTACCCAGTGCTTCACCAAGTCCTTGATAATTAAGAGTATGTGCTTGAATTACGATCGCACTTCTATCCTCACTTCTTCCCCACCTTGTCTCATTGCTTGCAAAAAGGCTGTTTAAGTACGATCGCCCTTTCGTCAATTTTCAACCAACACAAAACCACGCGCACTTCATTCTCGCCCTCAATCTCGTAAAAAACCCGGTTTCTTCCAACTCAACGAAGTGGTCACAAACCGGGTTTTTCCGCAATACTTAGTTATCGTTCTCAATCTTGTAAAAAAAAACGGTTTCTCGATTCGTCAATTACAAATATCGAGTTAACTGCACTCGATAGCGTTCTTTTTTTGTTACCATAACTTCCCCAATTTCCAATCTTCCCTTACCGCTAACGGCGATTAAATCTCCAGATTTAACGTGATAACTAGATTGGGTGATATCTTTCCAATTAACTCGCACATCGCCTCTGTCAATAAATTCAACCATTTTGCTGCGAGACATGGCAAATCCGGCCGAAGCAACAGCATCCAATCTCATCGATGCTTCAACGGTTGTCATTTCTTTCTTTTTCGGTTCTCTAATTTTGAGCTCGCTCAATTCAATGCGCCGAGTTTTCACCGGAACCGATCGCACTTGCTGCAAACTCATCTCCAAATACTCTACCATCTCCGGCATGACAATCGCTTGCGCGCCGCGTTCGCCCAACACAATCACATCGCCAGTTTTCTCGCGGACAATTCCCGTACCCAACATCGCCCCCAAAAAGTCGCGGTGAGAAGCTGTGTCGAACAAGAAATTGCCAGCAATTTCTACCGCAGCAACGTTAACGCTACCAGAGTCGATCGGGATATCCGATCGCGCGATCGCAATTCTCTGCCTTTCAGCTTGCGGGTAGCCGCCCCAAGCCACTAATTCCACATCAGTTAAGCGCTTAAATACCGTCATAGTGTCCGCCAACTCCGGCGGCGACAGAAAATCAGTCAGAGTAACTTCCCAAGTTTTAATTGCTTGTTCCGCTTGGTCGATCGCCCGCGCCACACATTCACGATTTTCGATGCCTTTTAACAGTTCTTCTCTTTGTAACATCAGTCAATTTTAGATTCTAATTTGAAATTGGCAAACCTTGCTGTAACTAAAAAGTCTACTTTTTAAACAGTCGCACTACTTTAATTATAGTCTAAAATCGTCAAATCAGGATATGATTAATTTTGTTGCTGATAAAGCTGATTTGATTAGTACGATCGGTTGTAGCAAATGGTTCGCACGCGCGATCCTTGCTGATTGCGCTACCGGACATGATGTTAATCAGCTATCGCGCACTGTAAAATTTTACAGTTTATTCTTCGTCTTCACCCGCATATATAGTTCTTCCATCGCCTCAATAAACGAACCATCCTTGTGCCAAAACTGGGGAAAATCTCCCTGTTTCTTCACCACGATCGCACTTACGCCACTTTGCACCCCCACCTCAATCGTCTGCGGTAATCGCTTCGCACCGTGCCAAAACTCCTTCAGGCTGATTGTTTGCGCTTCATGCGCGATCGCCCGCGTGTAATAGGAATCCACCGCCACAGGGGCCGCTGCATCCGCCGTCAACTCAGCAGAAAGCGCCATTCCCAAAGGCGTTTTTGCCAATTCGCGGTGCAGCACCTCCTTAGAAAGTCCCCGTAATTCAAACAGTAAAAACGGATCTTTGTCCAATTCGGCCGCCACCAAATAATAAACTCCCGCAATATGTTTGCAGGGATTACTATAGTCTGGACAAGAGCAAGTCGTTGTAAAGTCCTCGCGGCTGCTGGGTAAAAGGTGCAATCCAAAGGGTGAAAAAGCCTTTTCAATATTGTCTGGCATTTCGTTGAGCAGCAGCCGAGAAATGAAGCTGGCTTTTGATGCCATTTGGGCGATCGCCACTTTCCACTTTGCCTGACTAATCGGCTCAAACTCAATTTTAGTTTTGTACAGCGGCTCCTTATAAACCCCATAATAAGGATTAACCGATCCTCTCACCTCTGCCATCACTAACCCATCATTCATTTTAAAGCTTTTTACCTTACCATTCCGTGCATAGGCACGTCCCCTTCCGAGCCGCCCAGAATCGGTAAATCTTTCCAGCCCATCGATAAATTTATTGCCCCACCAAGTCCGAGTAAATTGTGACATAAGCTGTTCTGCATTTAATATTGTATATTTCGATGAATCTCAAAAATCCTCTCCCAATCTCCCAATCTCCCCCTCTCCCACTCTTATAGCAATCCTAAATCATTTGTGAATTTCTTACTCCCTCCCCTTACCAAGGGGAGGGTTGGGGTGGGGTAAAAAGTTTACAACTCCTGCAAGGATTGCTATATGTTGTTTCTCCTAATCTAGAACCGCATTTTTATTGAGCTTAATTAATTTCTTAAATGCCTCATTATCCAACTCAGTCAACCACGACTCATCCGCACCAATAATTGAGCCTGCCAATTTCTTTTTGTCCTCAATCATTTGGTCAATCTTTTCTTCCAAAGTGCCAATTGCCACAAACTTATGCACAAATACATTTTTTTCCTGCCCGATCCGAAACGCCCGATCCGTCGCCTGATCTTCCACCGCCGGATTCCACCAGCGATCGAAATGAAACACGTGATTGGCTTTTGTCAGCGTAATTCCCACACCGCCCGCCTTCAGTGACAAAATAAATACCGAAGGTTCTGATTCTGGATCTTGAAACTCTGAAATCATCCGTTCCCGTTTTTCGCGACTCGTTCCCCCGTGGATGTAATAAGTGTTATAATGTAAAGTGTGTTTGATGTATTTTTCCAACGCACTTCCCAATTCTGTAAACTGCGTAAATACCAATAAACTTTCGCCTTCAGCTTTCACTTCTTCAATCATTTCGATCAGCCGTTCCAATTTGTGCGATCGCTCCGGTGTAAACTCACTTTCATCTTGCAAAAACTGGCGCGGATGGTTGCAAATTTGCTTCAGCTTCAGCAGCGTCGCCAAAATCATCCCCTTGCGCTTCATCCCTTCCGCCGCATCAATATCTTCCTCTACCTCTTTGACGATTGCTTCATAAAGCGAAGCTTGCTCGCGGGTGAGATTGCAGTATAGTTTTTGCTCCACTTTGTCGGGGAGATCCTGAATAATTGACTTATCAGTTTTCAGGCGGCGCAGGATAAAAGGTTCTACTAATTTTTTCAACGCTGCTGATTGCGTGCGACTCGCATTTTTTTGAATCGGGATCTCAAACAACTTCCGAAACTGCGCCTCTTTTCCCAAATATCCGGGATTGAGGAAATTAAAAATTGACCATAAATCCAACAAGCGATTTTCTACAGGTGTTCCAGTCAGCGCCAACCGATGGGTAGCCGGCAACTTTAAAATCGCCTTTGTTTGTGCCGCCTTCGGATTTTTAATATTCTGCGCTTCATCAATTACCAAGCGATGCCACTCTACACTGCTCAACAGCTTCTCATCTTTGCGCGCCAAAGTAAACGAAGTAATCAACATATCGCAATCTTGGACGGCGGCTTTAAATGCTTTGATATCTTGCAAGCGCCCAGGGCCGTGGTGAATCAGCGATCGCAATTGTGGAGCAAACTTTTCCATTTCCTTTTGCCAATTGCCAACTACGGAAGTGGGCGCAATTAGCAGCGTGGGCAAAACCGAATTTTCCGTCTTTTTAGTAGTAGATAAAACTTCCCGTTCTTGCAACAATCGAGCAATTACCTGCGCCGATTTACCCAAACCCATATCGTCTGCAAGACAGCCATTTAATCCCAAACTTTCCAAATAACTCAACCAAGAAACACCGCGCTTTTGATAATCCCGGAGTTTGCCTTGAAACTTTGCCGGATCTGTAATTAACTCTAGCCGACTCTTATCGTGCAGCTTCTCCAACATATCCGATAAAGCCCGATCGCGCTCAACCTCCAACTCTTCACTGGCTTCTCCTTGGGCTGTCAACTTCATAAAGTCAATCAAGCTGACATCGGGATTCTCTTCGCGATGTTTTTTCCAAAACTCCAGCATCTCCTGCATTTTATCTTTGTCCAGTTCCATCCATTGTCCTCGGAACTGCACCAGCGGTGTTTTGCTATTAACTAACGCCTCCCATTCTTGTTCGCTAACCCGATCGCCTCCGATCGCCAATTCATACTGATATTCCACCAAGGAATCCGCCGAAAACAATCCTTTGCCCTTGATTGCGGCGCTTTTCTTACTGCTGCCCTTGACTTGCAGGCGAATCTTCGCCCGCTGTCGTCCCTTCGGCGTCCACCAAGCGGGGACAATCACTTTGTATCCGGCATCTTCTAATACCCAAGCGGACTCGCTGAGGAAGGTGAAAGCATCATCTAAGCTGAGGGTAATGTTAGCAGGTTGGTCGGTTTCTAGCCCTTGCCAAAGTTGGGGATAAATGCGGGCAGCGTAGCCGAGATTTGTCAGCAAATGTTGCTCGAAGTTGTCACCGAATTGTGTTTGCAACTGTTTTTGTTGAGTCGATCGCGATCGCCAATAATCCTGCAACGGCACCCGCAGAGATGGGTCTTTTTTCGCCGCCACCTGAAACTCTAAAATCCAAGGCTGTTCGGGGTTTTCGGGGGATTGCAATTGAAAGCAAAGGGAGAATGAGTCAGCAGATTGATTGCGCGTAATGCGATCGCGCCAGGTTTGCCATTGCCGGTATTGTTCGAGGCTTACTCCCGCGATTTTTCGTGTTTGGTTGAGACAGATTTGGAGTAAAGAGTCCGAAATTTTATTCTCAAACGATGCTGGAATTGGTGTTTGAGTAACAATTTCTGCGATCGCACATTCTGAAAAATGCCGCAGCAACATTTCGCGATCGTAGAACTTTGGCGTCATATCTGCTAATTTGAGCTTGTTAAAACCAGACGCACAAACTAAAGGCATCCATTCAACATAGCGTTGTAAATCAGTTTCGTACTGTGTTGAAACAATTTCCCATCCCGGATAAATCTCAAAGCTTGGTGCAGTCTTGGCAGTTGTTTTAGTAGTTTTTGCAGTTTTTGCGGTTGTTTTTGTTTCACCGGCTTTCTTGCGCCCGCGCGTGGCTTTTGCAGCGGTTTCTGATGCTTCGACGGGTGCGATCGGAGCAGTTTCTCGATAGCGCAACGCCGGAATATAAAGATCCTTGAGAATAATTTGTTTAAAAAATTGCGTGTAGTGATGCCAGAATAGTAAGTCAGAACCGAACTGAACTTCTGTCAAATCGTAGAGGGCCAGAAAATGCAAATCGTTCAATACTTTGGTGAGGCTGTGGGTGGCAATTGGCAGACAATCGACTTCCCAATATTCTAATTCAAATGTTTCGGGTAACTCTGTCTCTAAATATCGCGCTAACTCTAAAGATGGTAACGGCTGGTTGTCGGCGGCGGGTAGTAAAAAGTACCGAGGGGCGATCGCTTCTAGCCCTCTCGAACTTGTATTTCCGAAGGCTGATAGTTGAATCCCGGCTTCTTTCGTTAAAAACTCTGTTAACTTTGCCGTTTCCAATTGTCGGGGATGAACTTTGCCACGCTGCTTTTTATGTTCAGTAGTTTCAACCCAAATATAAAATTTTCCACCTTGAACAAAACTTTCTTCTGTTTGAGGAATCCAAGTGCCGTGGAGGATTTTCATAGGTCATACCAAATGCAACCTTTGGCAGCCTATCATATCATCAATTAGCGGGAAAAGATAAGACGGCGGTTAAAACCGCTGCTATACAAACGATGTCCGCCTCTGCGGACTCAAGAGAATAAGGTAATTTTACCGCGCTATCTTGAACCGGCGTCGGCAGGTTTTGCTTGTGTAGATGCGGTTTCAACCGCCGAGTCTTCTTACAAATTTAGAAAATATCAGTTAAATCCAAAACAAAACCGGGTAATACATCTTCGCCTGACAGAGTTGCAGGTTCATCTAAAATTTCTACTTCTCTACCTTGACGGGAGATTTCTACTTTTCGATTTTGGCGATCGAGTAACCAGCCCAAACGAGCTCCATTTTTCACGTACACTTTCATTTTAGCCCGCAATTTTTCTAAAGAATCGCTAGCCGATCGCAATTCCACTACAAAATAGGGACAAATCGGCGCAAATTTCTCTTTTTGTTCCGCACTTAAAGCATCCCACCTGTCGCGCCGAATCCAAGCAGCATCGGGAGAAATATCTGAACCCTCGGGCAGTTTAAATCCAGTAGAAGAATCAAAAACTACTCCCAAATGCTTATTTTGTCTGCTCCAAGATGGAAGTTGAAAGTTTAGGTCTGAATTCCGTCTGCCTGTCTCGCTACCCGTAGGTGGCATAATAATCAATCCTCCACTAGCAGTGCGCTCAAATCTCAAATCCCGGTTGTCTAAACACAACTGGAAAAACTGCTCGTCTGTTAATTCGAGCGTTAATTCTAGGGGAGAATGTAGGGCAATAGTTGGTAATTCCATAACTGTAACTGTCTCCAAATATTACATGAGTAGAATGCCAACAACCAACTGCCAACAACCAACAACCAACTAAAAGAGCGGGCACTCTTGGCACCGCCCTACCAACAACCAACTGCCAACAACCAACTGCTTTCCTGTCAACAACCAACTGCCAACAACCAACTGCTTTCCTGTCAACAACCAACTGCCAACAACCAACTGCCAACTGCTTTCCTGTCAACTAACTAAGTCTCTGCTGTATAACCTTGCATATTTTCCGGTTCAAACGATCGCAAAATATTAGCTGCTTTGTCGGTTAAAACGTCAGTACCCTTAACAGCAATCAAAAATTTGCCCGCATTCAAACGGTTGCGGTAGGGTAAAGCATCGCCGCTACCAAAGGCCATTCCTCCGGCACCGCCGACAAATACGCTGCCCATCCCGCCCCCGATTGCACCTAGCAGTCCACCGATGAGGTGATCGCCAATTTCGCCCGCCCAAGCAAAAGTTTTCAACTCAGTCATCAAGCTGAAAGTAACGCCGGCAATAAAGCCAAACGGTATCAGCCAAATAGCCATGAGTTTCGCTTGTTTATTTGCTTGCTGGTTGGGATCTATCAAACCAAATTCATCGGCAGTTTTGTAGCCGCGGCCCAAAATGCTTACTTGCTTCATCGGTAAGCCTTCTTTTTCGAGGGCGCAGTAGGCCGCTTCGGCTTGCATTCGATCGGGGAGTACGGCGATAAGATAATTCATTGACAATAATTCCTGATAGTTAGGTTCGGATACCCGGAATTTATTATAGCCTGAAAAGACTTGCTAGCTAAGCAATTGGGCGTTTTATAGAGGTCGGCCCAGGACGATCGCCCCCAAAGCTAAAATATTTCCCGCAAAAATGACCGACCATGACCGAATACAGATACAATTCAAACTGCACAAAGGCAAGCTTGAGCTGATCTGTCAGATACGGCTCTAAGTCATAAGTCTCAACTTTGAGCTCGCCAACGCTCGGCCTATTTTTACTATTGCACTCGATTGCTTGCTATGCCTAAAGTTCTAGTATCCGATCCGATCGACCAAGCCGGAATTGACATCCTCTCCCAAGTCGCGCAAGTTGACGTAAACACAGGACTTTCCGCCGCCGAACTGGTTAAAATTATTCCAGATTACGACGCTTTAATGATCCGTTCTGGCACCCAAGTTACCAAAGAAATCATTGAAGCCGGAAATCTACTCAAAATCATCGGTAGAGCCGGAGTCGGCGTAGATAATGTCGATGTACCCGCCGCTACCCGCAAAGGAATTGTAGTCGTCAACTCCCCCGAAGGCAACACGATCGCCGCTGCCGAACACGCGATCGCCATGATGCTCTCGATGTCCCGCCACATCCCGGAAGCCAACGCCTCCGTCAAAAGCGGTAAATGGGAACGCAACCGCTTTATCGGGGTAGAAGTCTACAAAAAAACCCTCGGTATCGTCGGTTTGGGGAAAATTGGTTCCCACCTAGCCGCCGCAGCTAAAGCAATGGGCATGAAACTGCTCGCTTACGATCCCTTCATTTCCACCGAACGAGCCGATCAGTTGGGCTGCCGTTTGGTAGAACTAGAATTGCTGATGCGCGAATCTGACTACATCACCCTGCACATCCCCAAAACGCCGGAAACCCTGCACTTAATTAACGCTGAAGTGCTGTCGAAAATGAAGCCCACGGCCAGGATAATTAACTGCGCTAGAGGTGGCATCATCGACGAAGCAGCCCTCGCAGAAGCTATAAAATCAGGCCAGATCGCCGGCGCAGCGATCGACGTTTACGAACACGAACCCCTCGAAGCCGATTCCCCGCTGCGGAGTGTCGGCCAAAACATCGTGCTGACACCCCACTTGGGCGCTTCGACGGCGGAAGCTCAGGTGAATGTGGCGATCGATGTTGCCGAACAAATTCGCGATGTGTTGTTGGGACTCCCGGCGCGATCGGCTGTTAACATACCCGGTATTTACCCAGACTCGATCGAAAAACTCAAACCCTACCTGCAACTAGCCGAAACCCTGGGCAACCTCGTCAGCCAGCTAGCCGGAGGTCGAGTCGATTACCTCAACGTCCAACTGCAAGGCGAATTGGCCAACAACCAAAGCCAGCCCGTAGTCGTCGCCGCCCTCAAAGGCCTGCTCTTTCAAGCCCTGCGAGAGCGCGTTAACTATGTCAACGCCAGCATTGAAGCCAAAGAACGCGGAATCCGCGTCGTCGAAACCAGAGACGCCTCGATTCGCGACTACACTGGCTCTCTGCGCCTCTCGGCCAAGGGAACTCTGGGCGAACACACAGTCACGGGTGCAGTCCTCGGCGAAAGCGAAATTCGGATTACCAGCGTTGACGATTTCCCAGTCAACGTTTGCCCGACTAACCATATGCTGTTTACCCTGCACCGCGATATGCCGGGGATTATTGGCAAAATTGGTTCCCAATTGGGCAGTTTTAATGTCAATATTGCCAGTATGCAAGTGGGCCGTAAAATCGTGCGAGGCGATGCGGTGATGGTTTTGAGCCTTGATGACCCTCTACCAGAGGGCATATTGGCGGAGATTCTCAAAGTTCCGGGAATTCGGGATGCTTACACGGTGAATCTTTAAAGAATTTTAGATTAAGGATTTTAGATTGACATCTAAAATCCTTAATCTAAAATCGTTACAGGGTAAATCTTTAAAGGATTAAGGATTTTAAATCTCAAGTCTAAAATCTAAAATCGTTACAGGGTAAATCTTTAAAGGGTTAAGGATTTTAAATCTAAAATCTCAAACTTGTTCGCTTGCGAAGTTTAAAATCTAAAATCCTTAATTTCAAATCGTTAGAGGGTAATTCTTTGAAGGATTAAGGATTTTATTGAATGCCAATCTAAAAGCTAAAACTTGTTCGTTCGCGAAGTCGAAGAATCCTTAATCTAAAATCGTTAAACGGTAAATCTTTGAAGGATTAAGGATTTTAGAAGCTGCCAATCTAAAATATAAAATCGTTGCACGGTAAATCTTTGAAGGATTAAGGATTTTAGATTTTGGATACAAGGACTGATAATTGGTAATGAGTAATTAGTCATTGGCAAGAAAGCCAGAAAGCTGAATTGTTTCTATTAGTCAATCCTGATTCTTCACTACCCAGTTCCCAGTTGCCAATTCCTGACGGGCCAATCTAAAATCTAAAATCTAAAATCTAAAATTGTTATGGCACATAGCTGGTGGGAAATTAGAATTATTTGCGATCCGGCGCTGGAAGATATCATCTTTTGGCGTTTGGAACAATTTAAGTGTCGGGGAACAGCCACTCAGATCAAAAGCAATTCCTGCCTGATGTCGGCTTATTTGCCCGAAGAACAAGCCCGATTGCTGGATTTGGCTGCCCTGTCTCTGTGGCTGCGACAAGATGCTCTGTGTGCAGGTTTGCCCCTACCTGCGATGCAGTGGAATTTGATTGAAGAGGAGGATTGGGGCAGCACTTGGAAGCAGCACTGGAAGCCTCAAGAAGTGGGCGATCGCTTTTTAATTAACCCCGCATGGCTGCCCGCGCCGACTGATACCGATCGCGTCATCTTGCGTTTAGATCCCGGTGTCGCCTTCGGTACGGGTGCTCACGCTACGACTCAGCTTTGTCTGGAATCTTTGGAAATGCGTCTCGGTTTTGATGACAAAGAGTGCATAGTTGCGGATATTGGCTGCGGATCGGGTATTTTGTCGATCGGCGCGGTGTTGTTGGGCGCTACAAAGGTTTATGCTTTGGATACCGATCCTTTGGCGGTGCGATCGACCATTAGCAACCGACTGCTCAACCGCGTTAACCCGCAGCAGTTAATCGCAGAACTCGGAACGATCGATCGCTTGAAAGAAATGATCGATGAGCCGATCGACGGTTTGATGTGCAACATTTTAGCAGAAGTAATCATAGATTTAATACCGCAGTTCACCGCGATTAGCAAACCGAGTACATGGGCCGTGCTCAGCGGCATTTTGCTCGACCAAGCTAAGCCAATTGCCGATACTCTCGAACAGCACGGCTGGATTGTGGCTACTTTGTGGAAGCGCCAAGATTGGTGTTGTTTTAATATTCGGCGCAGTTAGTGTTCTGAGATTTTCGATACATATATTAGTAGTAGGGTGCGTCAGATTCGATGATTTTGGATGCGTATTGAATCGCTACCAACTGACGCACCTTACAAGTTTTAGGACAGCATTCTGTCTGTAGAAGCACTGCTACTATCAAAGCATAAACAACTTGCACAAAAAAGCTATGGACGTTGAAGAACTATATAGACGCTACGCTGCGGGAGAGAGGGATTTCTCTGGAGTTGATTTAAGTAGTGCTAACTTAAACGTTGCTAACGTGGAAGACCTCGAAGAACTCGAACCAGGTCAGAATGACTTGAGCGGTATCAATCTCAGCGGTAGTAACTTGACTAGAGCCAATCTGAGTTGCGTTAATTTCAGCGGTGCTAACTTGAGTAGCGCCCAACTATCCGATGGCGATCTGAATGAAGCGAACTTGTCTGGTACTAACTTAAGCAATGCCAACCTATTCTATACCAGCTTGATAAAAGCAGATTTGAGTCAAGCCGATCTGAGTGAGGCCAACTTAAACTGTACTCAATTAAACGGTGCTGACCTAAGTCGAGCTAATTTGAGTAAAACCAATTTAGCCGAAGCTGATTTAAGTGGAGCCGATCTAAGTCAAGCAAACTTGAGTGGAGCTAACCTAGAAGAAGTATCACTGGCGGAAGTCAACTTGACTGGAGCTTGTTTAAGAGATACTTATCTGGGCGAGCCCCTGCTAACAAGAGCTAATCTAACAGGAGTAAATTTAAGTGAAGCGATCGTTGATTTAGAGTGGGCTAACATTAGTGGAATTGAAGGGGCAATCTTCTGCAATACCATCATGCCGGATGGCACCATTAGAAATGACAATTCATCTTAAAGTGATTGATAGATCGAGTTTGACTTGAAAATGGTACTGGAGATGGTATAACGCTTCTTAGAAAAATGAGGTATGCGAGCGAGCGATTACCAATTACCGATTGCCGAGCATACCTCATTTTTTTGATAACCGCTATTATGATTTATTTTGATTATGTACTTAGCAAAGTCAAAAGTCTTATGATTCGATTGTTTCCTCAATCTCCAGAGGGAATATTTGAGAAAAAGTCAAGCTCAGTCAATTCCTCGATTTGGTTAATCGTCAGTGTCTATCTCAGCATATTCATCAGTCACAACTTGTCCATCTGGCATGATAGTATTTCGCTTGTAGCTGTCGCCTAAATCGCAACCTTCAACAAGTGCTCCTCTCAAATTTGTCTCATACAGACAAATTTCACCCATCATTGCACCTCTAAGGTCTGCTCCTTCCAGATTGGCTCCTTTCAAGCTAACTTCAAATAAACAAGCATTTTGCAGGTTGGCATTTCGGAGATTAGTATATTCCAAATTACCATCTGTCAAGTTGGCATTACTTAGGTTAGCTCTCTCCAATGAAGCTCTTTCTAGATTAGTTTCTAAACTAGCATTAGACAAATCTGCTTCGTCCAGCATACTATGAGTTAAATCAGCAAAATCCAATCTAGCTGACCTAAAAATAGTACGTCTGAGATTGCTTTCTTTCAGCGTGGTATATGTCAAGTCAGCTTCACTGAAATCAGCTTCACTCAAGTTTACGCCTGTTAGTTTAACACTTCTTAGACTAACCCGACGAAAATCTCTTTCACCCGCTGCATACCTTTTAAGAAGTTCTTCTGCGTTCATAACTTGCCTCTTTAATCTATTTACACTTTCAAATGATAAACTAAAAGTGACAGTGCTACGATGAAAGCATAAACAATTTGCATCATAAAGCTATGAACGCTGAAGAAATACTCAAAAGATACGCCAAGGGACAGCGAGATTTTCGGAGTAGCGAGTTAGAGGGTATTAATTTGAGCGGAGCTGATTTGTCTGGAATCGATCTAGCTGGTGCTAACTTGCGTAGAGCTAACTTTAGTAGAGCGAATTTGAGCCGAGTGTTCTTGGGAGATTGCCACCTGTATGAAGTCCAATTAGAAGGGGCTAACTTAATGCTTGCCACTATGTATGGTGTAGTTTCTATTGACGCTAATTGGAGGGGAGTAAATTTGGATGATGCTAGTTTGGAAGAAGCTTATCTGGTCTCTGTTGACTTAGAAGAAGCTACTCTGAAAAATGTCAATCTGAGTGATGCCAGGTTTGAAAATTGTAACTTGAAAAACGTTAATTTTGAGGGAGCTATTTGGAACGAAACTCTAATGGCTTTAGTTGATTTAACAGGAGCGACAGGGTTCGACCCTGCTGATGTAGCCGGACATCAGATCGTATTGCCTAACGGTCAATTTGTTGAATCCACTTGGGAGTTTACTGAGCAAAAGTATGGAGATATTTAGTTGGAGTAGTCCTTGGTAAACTAACGGACATCTAATTTGCTAAGGCGATATAAGCCTATCAAGTTTAAAACTAAGCAAATTAAATGTCCATTAGCTTATCGCTCGAAAGCCGCCTGTTATACGATGAAATTTTGATTTCGACGTTGCTCGATAGCATCCTGAATTTCTTCTGGAAGCTCTGACAAAAAGTCATAACCTGTTAGCGCTTCCACATCATCAACTGTGACTGCATAGTCTTCCCATACATTAGGATTATTTAAGTTCACAATTGTTCCGTTGGGAAGCTGAAATTGATTGTTCTCTAAAGTGCGGGGGTCTACATTTGGCATGATAACAGAAATGATTTGAGTTTCTGTCGTAATATCTGCCAGTCCCTGACCGGGCTGCAAAGGAACGATAATCTTCCAGGTGTAATCAGGAATTCCAATGCGTTTAGGATTGACAATCCACTCCCGGTTAGTTCCAATATTACCACCATTTTGAGTCAAGATTCTACCCAGAGAATCTCTGCTGTAAACCCAATTCCCATTATTGTCTCGCCGTCTCACAACTAAGTTTCTTACTACTCCTGGAAGCGGATCGGGATGATTGGGAAATGGATCGTTTGTTCGAGGTTGGCCTGGATCTTCTCGATTGAGATCGTAACTAGCTCCACCAGCAATGATGTAAAGCTCTGCGTTGTTGCCGTTGACAAACCTATTGCTATCGTCTTCGATATCTTCCCAAGGTACTCGATTTACTTGAGCTTGTTGTGGAAGCAAATTAGTTGTTAAGTAAGTGGATAAGGCATCTTTGAAGGTTCTCGTGCGGTCATTGAATGGTGTCATGTGGCCTCGATCGAACAGTCTCTCTCGAAAAGCACGAGTGTTGTTGTTGTTTTGATAGTCAGCTCCTTGAGTTTTAACCCAATCTGCGGGGAGCGATTGGTCTGCAACCCACGGATAACCTCTAGGATTACCATTTTGAGCGTAAGGACTGAATGTCCCATCAACTGGGTTAACTCCATTAGGATAATTAGGAAAATTATCATCGAAGCCAACGGGAAACCTACTTCCATATTGACGAGGAATTTGCTCTACGTATGGAGTGTTGGGAGGGTCTCCGGTTCTACGTCGGCGTCTTACATCACCCAACCAGGACTTGTTTAACTGCCAACTCACCCAATTAGGCCCCTTGGTGGCATCGTTGTAAGACAACGAATACTGTGGCTTTTCAATCAAGAAATTTTCTTGGTGAGTGTCTTCTGAAGGTCGAGCAAAAGTAGGATTCCCTAACTTGAGATGAACGCTCTTAAAGAAAACGTCATCCAGATAAACTTGACTGTCGCCTTCTACCTTAAACTGCAACAAAGCAGGTTTGTTGCGTAGATTATCTGGTATTTCCAAATGAAATGTCTCAAATCCTTGTTCGGCGTAAGCTAGATTGTTGGTGTAGGGATCTCTGTACCCTAGAACATTATAATCGTAGTAACCAACCGCATTAGGACGGGCAAGAGAATTCGGATCTAATGGGTTAATTAATGTATTAGGATCGGCAGCCCTCGTCAGTTCGATCGGGGTTAAATCCTGCCACTCCTCAGCAGTTGAGTCGGTTCCTTTGATAGAAACTTTGAGTTGACCGCCACTGGGATTAGGTACGTGAAGATTAAATCGCAGAGTTCCAGACTCAGGTACCACAAAACGGTTGTGGGTAATGCTTTGATCTGATTCTAACTTCAGAGCATAATTTGGTTGAGTTCGATCGACTCCTATCCTATCCAGTTCTGCGTGCAAAGCTGGAGCATCTGTTGCAGATAGCTGATTCACATCAACGAGATTGCTTGTAGTTACACTCGGTGACGCTTCACCATTATGCAAAGACCAACCAGGAATCACATCAGAAAAGATAGTTCGATTCAGTCCCTGCGGATTGAAAACCGCATCAAAATTGCCGTTAAATAAAGTAGGAACTGCAAAATCCCCCCGCATCCTGGCATCATAAGTGTTGTCAAAATCAACCGGGATACGCTCTACATTCGTTTGGGGCCGCAACTCCGAACCGCCACCCAAAACCGAATAAAACCACCCCGTACCAATTCCCTCCCAAGGAGCAGCATCAACACCGTGTTCAAAACGCTCTTCCGGCGTATACCAAGGGCTAACGCGAGCCGGGTCTGTCAAAACAGTACCGCCAAATGAAAAGTCTTGATCGAACAAAGGTTCGCGATACCCGTCGCCCCGCCGGCGGAAAATAGGATTAACATCTAAGTCTTCATCGAAGGGGAAGTTAATTGGAAACAAGTCAGATGTTCCTCCATACCAACTCAAAACACGTCCGTGTACGGCTCCCCTGCCGGCAATACCAACAGTAGGATCTGTTTCCTTGGTAAACCCAGCACGGCTGTCATTATAATCTGGGTTATTGCTATTGGTTCCCAGGAAAACCGACAAATCCGGTTCTCCTAACAGCGGAGCATCTGGATCGGGATTTTCTGACCTCCAACCTTCTCGCGGAAACTGAAGTCCGGGAGCTGTTTTTCCATCCTCAGTAGACGGAAGATTCGGAATATCCCGACCCGCAGGCGAAACCGTACCTCCTGATAAATCCGGTACTGTCTGATAGTAATTATCCGCAAAAGTGACATTTTTCCACACCTGAACCTTCGGTTCGCGGAAATCGCCGAAATTATCTGTCACCACATTTAGCCCCGGTTGGTCGAAATCATGGGGGTCTAAAGTTGTCATCTGAAGGTCGCGAACATCAGAGTTTTCTTTTCCACCCGCTTCAGGAAAATGAGTCCCCAAACGCTGAATAATTTCGCTGTTAACAACTGTTCCCCGACTGAAACCAACAAAATGCAGCGGTGAATTGAAAATGGCTCCTTGTTTTGCCGTGCTGTTTTCATCGATAAACAGTTGGTCTAACTGCACGAGGGAAGCAAAGAAAGTATCTGCCACTGCTTCGCTAAAACCTGAATCAGGAGCTGCCGATTCATTATTATTCGACCAGTCATTCAGCAGCACTAACGGTTGATTGTTGTCAAGGTATGGAGCTATGTAACTCTCCAACTTGGTGAGATAGTCGGCGTCATTTTCTGGATTCTCACCTGCTGGGAAATCTGGCGCAACCGCTCCATATTTGTTGACAGGAACCCAATAACCAGTAGCGAGGTCGTACCTCATCATCAAACCGTTGTCCTCAGCACCTGCATTGGCAATACTATTGCCCAGTTGGTAAAACTCTGAAGGAATTCCAGGGTTATCAAAAAAGGGAGCACTAAAGGGAGGCTTGAAGCCATGAGTCAGCACAGTTACGCTGGGGAAGGTATCGTCATCATCATTGGGATCGCTTAATGTCGTCCAGAAATCGCCAAACTCTATGTTCCGGCTGCCATTTTTATTCCAAGCTTCAACAGCCCAATTGTACTCCTGACCCGCTGTCAAAGTGAGGTTGTCAGGTAGCGTGAAGCTGGTATTTGTACCTTCAATAAATGTTTGACCGCCATCCAAAGTCCACTTGCCAATGCCGTCATCACCTCTTTGCCAAGTTGCTGTCAGAATTCGGTTGGGGTTGAAGTCGTTCTCTTGGCTGCGGTAAAAAGAAGTATTCCAAGGTTTTGTCAGTAAATCCAACTGTTCTGGTTTGCTCAATCCTTGATTGAAAAGAAATTCGTTGCCATTCGGCTCTGGTAAATCGACAACTTCATCCCACGGCAGCAGTCCTTCACCTTCATCGAAGACGCTGAGGAACAGGTTAACTTCTTTTACATTTTCACTCGGCAATTCGTCAAATTCCCATTCAAAAGTAGGAGTCAGGTCATTTGAACTATCCCCTGGCCCAGTTAAATCCAACCAATCCAGCGGTGTCGCCGCCAAACCGCGAGAGTTAGTCGCAGCAACGGGAGCTCGCTTGCTACCAGGTGGCACGCCGTAAGTATACTGGTTGTTTGCATCAATCAGAATCTGGAAGTCAGCAGCAAGACTAACCGCTGGGTTAATATTATCAATTGGCACTGTGGAAAGGTCAGCAACCGTAGCATTTCGTGCTGTAGTGCTGTCGAACAAAGGCAGCCCGACACCCCGACCTTTAGCATCAATTTGAAATTGAGCGGGGTTTGTCACTGTTTTGACGAATTCTTCAGTGTCAAAAACATACACCTTGCCATTCGCACCGCTCAAATTGGGATAGGAAGCATAGAGGTACTTGCTGTCACTAGAAAGCACTAAATCAGTAGTCAATCCGTCGGGAATTGGTCGAGTTGCTGCTACTAATTGCGGATTAGTCAGCGGGTCTTTGATAATGCCGATATTGCTCCCGGCCCGCGGGTCTCCATCTACGCTGGGTATTTCCTGACCGAAAAATTTCGGATCGTTATTGCGACCCACAACAAACGCATAACTAGCATCCGGTAAAACCGTTACCGAAACTCCCTCATTCACATCAAAGTAATCAAAGTCGGAACCCAACCCTAAATTTGTATAGCGAGTAGTAGCAGCAAAACTTACCGGGTCATTATTAGTAATATCTAGTACCCCAAATCCTTTGCTATCTTTCCCGCTGTTTGTGAACGTCATCTTCAGCGGATCGACGGTAGAAGCTACGCCTTCTACGCCTTCATCTGCTGTTACAGATCCGATTAATTGATTCCACTTTTGAGGGTTCTGACTGGGGTCGCGGGGTCGGTCTTTGGGGTCAATATTTACAACGTAAATCTGGCTGTTCAAACCGTTCGGTGCGGTAACAAATAGCTTCTTTCCGTCGCTGCTAATTGCCATCTGTCGCAAACCGCTAGGTGCTGCACCAACTGTAATAGTTTGGGTAACTTGGTGATACTTGGAGGAGAACGGGTTGATATCGAGAACGTAGATGGAATTGCCGCCAGCTTTGCCGTCAGCAATGTAAGCGTATTGGTCGCGGGAATCAAGTACAATAGAACGAGGGGATGCACCGCTAGGCAAGTCGATCGGGTTTAAGCCAGCTACATCCGCTTTGGTATCTACCTGCTGGCGGGTTATCGGATCGACCAAAGCGACTCTACCGGAAGCTTCCAGGGGTACGTACACGCGAGAACCGTCGCTAGTTACAGTCAAATCTCTGGCTCTATCTAGCCGATCGTCCGTACCTACAGCAATGTTACCAATTAGCAAGTCGCTGCTGCTAGTTGTCGCCACGACAGATTCTGGATTAGAAGCGTTGAGGACAGCAATTTTATCTGCCGTCCACTGCGCTGCAAACACGTATTCTGTAGTGCTTTCCAGTCGGTAGGAATTGCTGTTGTAGAGAACTTCTGTCGCTAGTTCTGCCGGATTTGAACTGACTTTTTCGTTCTGTTTGCGGCCCAGGACGATCCGGGAATCGCCCAAGGGTACGGTGTCGGGAACTCTGACGGCTACTTCAAATTGATTGTCTGCTAATTCGCTACTGAGGTTAGTTAATATTGTGCCTTCATAAGCTTGGCTGCCCACATAAAATTTTACCACTAAATCGCTGAATTGGCTACCTTTTGGGTCGCCAAAGTTGTCTGCTAAAACGTTGCTCCCCGTCAGAAACAAAACTGGTAGATTGTTCTCAAAAGGTTGATTGTTTGCGTCTTTGAATTTGACTTCGGCACTTTCAATCAGTGGAGGCTTTTTGGGATTGGCGGCAGTTGGAGCGAGTTGAGATGCGCGTCTTTCCGCAAAAATAGGCTCTTTACCGAAGTAGTCGATTTGTCTTTCGTTGGCAGGTTCGCCAGTGAGATTGTCGAACTCAGGCGATTTTTTTACGGGGGGGGGTAAAACTGAAATTCTTTAATTTGGGGCTAAAATTGATGGATTTGGAGAGGATTGCGGTGTCTGCGGGGTTATTGTTAAAACTGTCTGGAAGTTCGGGGAGTGCTGGTTCTGGGGTAGGGCTGCTAAGGGCTTGAGAATTGAGTAAGTTTGCGGTATTTAGGTCGAATTCTGGTATTAAGGTCGTTTCGCCAATAGGGAACGGCTCTTGACTGTTGAAGGGAGATTTATTGGAAAATTTCATAAGATGCGAACAAGCGATACAGTAACTTGTGATTCTTAGTATCTCACCATAATAAAATTGTTTCTGTCAAGCTGTTGAGGCAGAAATGTGGATTTTTGTTATAAAAGTTTACATGGTGTTTGAGATGCCTGGTACGATCGCCCTTAATTAGGCAAATACAATCTCGATCGTCCCGTAATATCGTTATGATTTAACCGCAGAGAGCGCAGAGGGCACAGAGAGAGAATACAGAGATGAATACAGGACGATGTTACCGGATTCGATCTAAGTAAGCAATTGCAGCATAGTTAAGAACTAGAAACTAAAGAACGAATGTAAAAAGACGCGGCTCCAATTAAGTAAAAACCGTTCACCAAAATCAACAATGCTTTCCCAATATAAGAGTGAACAAAACCAAAAACGCGGAAACTAGACAGCAGCACTAACAGCATTTCCACCACAGAAACAATTGACCCGTAGTGCTTTCTATCCCAATACGAAATCGGACTGATAAAACGGTAATTGCTGAACGGAAAAAAGTGTCGGTGAGCGTCGTCGTTGTGGACTGGCAAATCTCCCAGAGAGTGCAGTATCATGCTGAGAAACAGAATTTGCACGCTTTGCCAGCCGAAGTAATAAGCAATTAGCCAACCAATAACCGCTAGGGGAATTGAATGAAACAGCGCCACAATATTCTGGACAAAAGGCTCGTAATATGCTTTTGACCAAATTGTAGCTTCCGGCAAACGAGCAATGTATTTCGCCCAAAAGTAAAATAAAAATATCGGAATGTCGGGTAAAATTCCGCCCGTAACGATGAGTAAATTCAACTCAGAATGCTGGGTTCTACCGAGAATGGCGAGATTGATAATTGCGTGGCTGGGAGTTTTCATGAGTAAGGTGCGTCAACTAGGATTATCTTATTCATAATTAATCAGATATTAGTTGACGCACCCTAGGTGTGAGATAATTGGCTGTGGTTACAAGTGAGGTTGCAGTCGATCGATCAACTGCGCCGCTTGCATCACTCCCTCAATTCGATCGACCTCAGCACCATTTTTGAACAGTACCAAAGTCGGCAAAGCATAAATGTGATGCTGCGATGCCAACTGTTCGTACTTATCCGTATCGATTTTGACCACCATCAACTTGTCTTTCGTCTGACCGCTGACTTGCTCCAAAATCGGTGCCATCATCTGACAAGGCCCGCACCAAGTAGCGTAAAAATCTACCAACACGGGCAAATCGGAGCCCGATAGTAACTCCTCAAAACTGCTGAACTGTTTTTGAACTGCCATAGGACAAAATAATTTTTTTGGTTCTGGCTCGATTTTAGTGCAAAATTCTCTGGTAGATTGCGAGGATACAATTATGGAATTATTGCCAGAGACATATCAGAGATTGCGGGGTCAAGTTGCACTCGTCACCGGTGCATCGCGGGGAATCGGCCGCGCCGTTGCTTTAGCCCTAGCCGCAGAGGGCGCTAAAGTCGCCGTCAACTATGCCAGTTCCAGCGCTGCTGCTGATGAGGTTGTCGCAGAAATTGACGTTGCTGGCGGAGAAGCGATCGCCCTTGCAGCAGATGTCTCCAAAACTGACCAAGTGGATTCACTCATCAGTAAAGTCATGGAAAAATGGGGGCGGATTGACATTTTGGTGAACAATGCAGGCATCACCCGCGATACTTTGCTGTTGCGGATGAAGCTGGAAGATTGGCAATCTGTGATTGATTTGAATTTAACCGGCGTGTTTTTGTGCGCGAAAGCTGCGAGTAAAATCATGCTGAAACAGCGCAGCGGCCGAATTATTAATATTGCTTCGGTGGCCGGACAAATGGGCAATCCCGGACAAGCTAATTACAGTGCGGCGAAGGCTGGGGTAATTGGTTTTACTAAAACTGTGGCGAAGGAGTTGGCGAGTCGCGGGATTACTGTGAATGCGGTTGCACCGGGTTTTATCACTACAGATATGACAAAGGATGTCAAATCTGACGAGATTTTGAAGTACATTCCGCTGGGAAGATACGGGGAAGTTGAGGAAGTTGCGGGGATGGTGAAGTTTTTGGCGGCGGATGCGGCGGCGGCTTATATTACGGGGCAGGTTTTTAATGTGGATGGGGGAATGGTGATGGCTTAGATTTGGGGATTTTTTTTAACCGCAGATGCACGCGGATGAAAGCGGATATCTGCGGTTGAATTGTGAAGTTAAACTCAGAGTTTCACTTGCAATTGTTTGAGCAGTTTAATTAGCGATATTGATTGCCTGGGAACCAGTTAAAGAGTTAGTTGCAGTTGTAGAGCGTGCATTGTGCACCTTACTTTGACAAAATTCTTCAAATAGCTGAAAAAAAATATCGAGCGCATCTCTCTCATCTTGAGAAAAGAATAGAATTATATTCGCCCATGATTGAGATGAGTCGATATTAAATTTTTTCTGTATCCAATCTTGAAATCCATCTAGAATATTTTCTTCTTGTAGAGGTAAGCCAAGCTGGTACTGTGCCACATTATATCCAGACAAAAAAGCCTGAAGACAACTAATTGACGGTTTGCCCAAATACACTGAAGGTTTATTCTTGATTTTTTTGATAATATCGGAGAGATTATCCATATAGACTACCCGTTGCATAATTGATCAAAAAATGTCTCGGTCTCTTAAAAATTGGTAGAGCACGACACGGATTTTAACACGGATACACGGATGAATTGAATCATCGGCTCTTTCGGATATTTGGGAAAAAATATATATTTGGCTACGGGGTAATGGGGAAAAACGTAATTGGCGATCGATTCGTGACCTATTAAGCTGTCGCGCAAATAAACATTGTATATTCAGGACGGGTTAAAATCCCACCCCACTCATTGGGGGAATTGTTTTTTAACATACAGTTTAAATGCCGCAACAGCTTACGCATTACCCATTACCTATTATCAACTATTAGATTAACCGATCACCACAAAGTCAAGAGAGCGAATCATCTTACTATTTGCCACTGATTAGCACAATCTGGCTCTAAAAAGGAGTCTCTTCTTGACTTCGTTTTTGAGCTTGCAGCCAGTCAGGAACAAATATCCACTGATGGTTGTCGCGAAACTCAGTAGCTTGAGGTGAGGGAAATACACGTCGCGATAGCAGTCTTCTGTCACCAAAATTCATTAATAAACCAATTGGTAAAGCTGTGTGATTCAGGTAAGTAATGACTTGTCCCAAATACTTGTTATGAAGTGTAGCGAAGGCTTTTATTTCCAGAATAACTTTGTTTTCAATAATAAAATCTGGGATGTACAAACCAAGTAATTGCTCGTTGTGGTAAACGGGAAGGTTTTTTTGTGGCTCAAAACTGATTCCTTCTTTTGTCAGTTGTTCTTCAAGTTTTTTCTGATAAATTGCTTCTTTGTAACCAGGTCCAAGCTGTCTGTGAACGGCCATACCTGCACCTATGATCTGATAAGTTAGGTCTTCATGTGGAGCCTTAATCTTTTCGCTCATTTTTTTATGTCCATCCAATTGTTCAGATGCTTTTTTCCTTATTTTGGCATAGTACCTAAAAAATTAACCCATAAATAAAAAATTTTCCTTGGAAAGCACTGCACAACCAGTGATAATGTAGATCGCAACGCTGATTTTGACACGGATACGCGGATAAGTTGAGCGATCGGACTGTTTAGCTAATTGGCTAGGTTGACTACCATCCGTGTATCCGTGTTCATCCGTGTCGTGCTGGTTGCTGATTGTCCCCTCGCAGGGAAAAAGTAGTGCGTGACTTTTAACTCCAAATTTTCCTAATCCAATTGTACACCGCAGCAGATAAAGCCCGTAACTTATTTACAAAAATTTGCCAAATTGAAACTTTTCTTACCTCAGAAATCTCTTCTATTTCTACGGGCAGCGGCGGCATTCCGACTACTTCATAGAGCGGATATTCGCCGCTTTTTCCCGGAATTTCAACTAATAGGCATTGATTGACGATAGCCAATTTCTTGACTTCCTGATAAGTCTCCTGGGAAATCAACAAACTCGTTCCCACTTGCTTGTTCGCAGCCTCGATCCTGCTGGCCAAATTCACCGCATCTCCGATCGCCGTAACTGTCTGACTGTTCGATGCCCCCAAATTCCCCACAACCGCCAAACCGCAGTGAATCCCAATCCCAATCCGCAATCGGTGACGGTATAAAGTCTCAAAATAGGGATTGAGTTTCTCTAGTTCCTCCAGCATCTCGACTCCCGCCCTCACTGCTTGTTCCGCCGCCTTTTCGGGATTTTCTAACCCAAACAGCGCCATGAAACCGTCTCCCATATAATTATTAATCATCCCACCATTCTTATTGATTACAAAACCCATTTTCTGGAAATAGCGATTTAAAATATAAATTACGTCGTAGGGGAGCAGCGATTCTGCAAACGCAGTAAACCCTCGAATATCAGCAAACAAAATTGCAATTTTTTTCTCGTGCCCCACAGGTGCAGAAATCAACTTTCCGACCATTTCGTCGTTAAATGCTTCCAAGTCTTCAGAATCGATCGCCAATCGGCGCAAAATCACCTTCCCGCCCGCCACCTGTGTCTGACAAGCTAGCCTAATTTCGGGCTCTAAACGCAATTTTTTTGCAAGTTCCTCTTCCGACGAGGTGCGCGGAGAGCAAAATTCCAAACCTTCGACAATCAAGACGCGGCAAGTCGAACACCGGGCGCTACCGCCGCAGATGTGGGTGTGGGGAATGCCGGCACTGAGGGAAGCTTCGAGAATTATATCGTCGTCGTCTATCTCGATCGTGCGATCGTCCGGCAGATAGTGAATGTGCGGCATCTGTAGCATCTCCAACCTGAATAGCGCGAGAAATCTCGCTCAAATCTGCGATCGCAATCAACCGGTGCGATGCCAACCCAATTTTTCAAACTCTGTTCTATATGCCCTGATTTCTTAACTGTATCAGGATTTTCTCTCGTTTTCCGAACTCAACCGCCAAACTGAGGCCCGATACGCGACATTCAGAAAACGATCGCCTCACTCGATCGCTATTAGATCGCCAACTTATTCAAGAAGTCGCAGAGTTGGGAGTTCTGTTTTCTAGCGTTACTTTTATTGACAAAATTAAATTATTCTTAATAGTTTGATGCGGGCTGAAAGGCTGATAAATTCGTTGCCTAATCCGACCTTTCAGCCACATATTTTTATATTTTAGCAGGCTTTAGTTATTAAAACCTTAATTAGTAATAGTTTCAGGTTTTTGACCCTATAACGACCAGCAAATTTTTGTGAGATAGAATAGCAGCATCTTTAAAAACAGTATAAACATGAGTTCATCAACAGTTCTACAAAGCATCGAAAAACACATCCCTATCGTGGGAGATGTACACACCAAAAGCCCGATCGCCTACCGAGCAACTCGCTTCGCAGTCAGTGCAGTTAACGCGGTGCAAATGGCACTAGCAGAGTCTTATATCAACGGTTTAGAAGTACCTGATTCTGTATTGCGAGGTCTTTTTGATACCTGTATGCCCGTCTTTTTTAAGTATTTTCCCTCCCTCCTCGCACCCTACGAATGGGTACTCAAAGAAACAGAGCATACAGCCGAAGGCCCGCGAGATTTAATGAAAATTCAGTACGACTTGCCTCAAGCCATGCTGAATCCGATGTTAGGTGACGGCCAACTCATTTATCCTAAATACAGCATGGGGTTGTGGGAAAAAGGAGCCGCCAATCTCGAACAAGCACAAATGCAGATGATTGATGATGTCATTGAAAAGCTACAGATACAAGATGGCGACAATATTTTAGACTTTGGCTGCGGTTGGGGCTGCGTTCCCAATTACATTCTTTCCAAATTCCCCAATGTCCAGTTTACCGGCATTAACTTGAGCCACCACCAATGCGAGTATATGCGGCACAAGATGCAAGACCCCGAAAGCTACCTTAGTTCCGGTCGATTTACCCTATATGAAGGCGATTTGAACGACGCCAACTTCGAGACCAAATTTGACACAATTCTCTCCATCGGAGTTTTTGAGCATATAGGCAATTTAAGGAAAGCTTTCCAAAAGCTGGAATCTTTCCTGAAGGATAACGGCAAAGTTTTCATTCACATCATCACAGTTCGCACTCCCAACAATATATCCAGCGTTTTCACCCACAAATACATTTTCCCCCACGGCCGTTACTGGAAATACGATGCCGTGCCCAGCCACAACCAAGACCTCAAAACCATAAAAAGCTGGTATCTCAACGGATACAATTACTCCAAAACCTTTGCTAACTGGCTGAAAAACTTTGACGATTCTCAGGCAACAGTCAAAGATTTAGACTACGGCATCGACTATGCCAAATTCCGCCGCATCTGGCGGTTTTACTTGATGTGGTTTGTGGCTAATTTCGCGAGTTGCGACGGCGAATATAACGGCAACGGCCAATATTTAATGGTTCGCGCCTAATCGCTCATCTGCAGACAAAGCTCAAATAAACTGAACATCCAGAACCTAGACTTTTTTAAGAAGTCTGGGTTCTGGATTGCCAGCTACTTATCAGGAGACTGAAACCGCCCTGTGTGGATTTAGGGCGATCGAGAAGTGTTGCTCTTTTTTGAGGAATTTGTGATAGTTGAAAAAAGTCCGGAATAGAATTTTTGATCGGCGAACAATCAATATATCAAGTTTTATTCTAAGGACGCAAGAGTTCTTCAACTCCATCCTTTATCTGTAGCGGTTGCATCTGATATTTGACTACTAAAAAAGGGTTATTTTTAGACAGCAGGCAAACAATATGAAACCTTCCCTTCCTCAAGACGATCCGAACCAAGAACAGCGCCAAGATTACTTGAATCGCCAGCAACAAGCTTATCAGTTTGACTATGAGAGTTTATCGCCTTTGGCATTATTGAAAGATGTGCCACCAGTCGAGAACTTTTCGAGCAAGTATCTTGCAGAGCGGATCTTAGCAACATCGGAACTTCCAGCAAATATGCTGGTAGCCGATTCGAGAACTTTTCTCGATCCTCTCGACGAACTCCAAGACTATGAAGACTTTTTTACTCGGCTGCCGCTACCAGCAGTTGCCAAAATTTACCAAACCGATCGCTCTTTTGCAGAACAGCGCCTGTCTGGAGCAAATCCGATGGTACTTCGCCTCTTAGATGCGAGCGATCCTCGGGCACAAACACTGACGGATCTTTCTACTTTGCACCCATTATTCGATCGGCGCCAAGAGTTGCAGGACAATAACATTTACATTGCCGATTATACGGGTACTGACCAGCACTATCGCGCGCCTGCTCTCGTTGGAGGCGGAACCTATGAAAAAGGCAGAAAATACTTGCCGAAACCGCGGGCTTTTTTCGCTTGGCGGTGGACGGGAGTCGGCGATCGCGGTGAAATGACACCTATTGCTATCCAACTAGATCCGAACCCCGGCAGCCATGTCTACACTCCATTAGATCCTCCTGTCGATTGGCTGTTTGCGAAACTCTGCGTGCAAGTGGCAGATGCCAATCACCACGAAATGAGCTCGCATTTAGGTCGAACTCATTTGGTTATGGAGCCAATTGCGATCGTCACCGCCCGACAGTTAGCTCAAAATCACCCGCTCAGCCTGCTGCTGAAACCGCACTTTCGCTTTATGTTGACCAACAACGATCTGGCACGTTCTCGATTGATCAATCCCGGCGGGCCCGTCGATGAATTGCTAGGCGGCACCTTGGCAGAGACAATGGAATTGGCTAGAGAGGCGTGCAGTACGTGGAGTCTCGATGAATTTGCCTTGCCCGCCGAACTGAAAAATCGGGGAATGGATGACGCAAATCAACTGCCTCACTATCCTTACCGAGATGATGGGTTGCTGCTTTGGGATGCGATCGAAACCTTTGTATCGGGCTATCTCAAATTCTTTTACCCGACAGAGGGGGCGATCGCCCAAGATGTGGAACTGCAAACCTGGGCCCAAGAATTAACCTCTCAGACAGGCGGTAAAGTCAAAGGAATGCCAGCCAACATCAACACAGTTGAACAATTAATTGCAATTGTCACAACTATAATTTTTACCTGTGGCCCGCAGCATTCAGCAGTCAATTTTCCCCAGTATGAATACATGAGTTTTGCTGCGAATATGCCCTTGGCAGCCTACCGGGACATTCCTAAAATTACTGCTGCCGGTAATCTAGAAGTGATTACGGAAAAGGATATTTTAGGGTTGCTTCCTCCGTACAAACGAGCGGCTGACCAACTGCAAATTATGTTTATTTTGTCAGCTTATCGATATGACCGTTTGGGTTATTACGATAAATCTTTCCGCGAACTTTACCGGATGAGCTTCGACGAAGTTTTTGCGGGAACCCCGATCCAATTTTTAGCCAGCCAGTTCCAACAAAATTTGAATATGGCCGAACAAAGGATTGATGCCAACAATCAAAAACGGGTAATCCCTTACTTTGCTCTCAAGCCTTCGTTGGTACTCAATAGCATCAGTATGTAAAAGTGTATTTTTTGGGTTGGGCGAGACGCCCAACCCCTACTCCCCAAAATACAATTCATTGTTTGTGGAACAGGCTAGAAAGCCTGTTCTTAAACAGGGTGCAAGATGTGGCTCCAATGCGAATTCTCAGCTTTTATAGTCTTCCACAATCGAGCAATTCACGGCCATTGTACCCGCAGAATCAGTGAAGGTGACTTCATCTTTGTAATGGCGCGGTGTTCGCATCAACAAGCGCCAAGCTTCTCCAGCATCGATTAAATTCATCCGACCGGGGTAGTGAATTTGTAACAATTCTTGCACCATCGGATAATAGTTTGAGTTGATGCTGGGGAAAATGTGATGTTCTGTGTGGTAAGAAAAATTTAAGTGCAGCAAATCAAATATTTTAGGAACCCGCAGCGAAGCACTATTTATCAGCGGGTCGTTAATCTCGGTCATCCGACAGCCCATGTGATTGGTGAAGATGTAGAACATGGCGCCTGCATGACCGATCGCGATCGGCAAAATGTAGGCAAGAGCTACTTTAATCGGGTTAAACTCTAGATAGAACAAGATACTCAGGTGAATTCCGACAATTCCCAGACATTCAAAGGCGATGGTTCTTCTATCTTTCGGACTAACTGTAAAGGCAGCCGGTACGTAATCGACAGATTTATCGTTGAATAACAGTATCGAGGTGAGATTGCGGAAATTGTGTACAAACCAGGAACCGGCCATCCCGACAATTAACCACAGCGGATTGACTTCCACCGACGGTACAAATAGATTTTGAATCCATTTTCCCCAGGTGTCGGGCTGCTGGGACAGGTAATTGCGATCGGGATCTGCAGCAGAATTGGTGTTGTTGTGGTGTACGAGGTTGTGCAGATTTTTCCACTGAGTAGGCGGCATGAACAGCATACTTAGGCCAAAAAAGGCGATCGGATAAGTCAGGCGAGACTTTTTCTGAACGCTGCCGTGCATCAAGTCGTGGGAGCTAAACAGCAAAACTGTGATACTATTGCCCATGACGACGGCTAAAGGTAAGTAAAGCCATAAAAAATAGACAGACCAGCGATCGAGATTAGCAGCAATTCCCCATCCTAACAATAAAATCGCGATATTTATCAGCAGTATCCCTAACTTGCTTGAATTTGGTTCAAAGGCATCTGATGGCAGCAGCGGGCGCAACTTTTTAACATATATTGAGTGGTGAATTAGCGTTTCTTCGCTTAAAGTCAGTGTTTCAGTCTTGTCTAGAGTATTGAGTTTTTTTTCTGATTTCATGTTTTGGATAAGAGTATTTCGATGTCACTCAATAACTTTCTACACTTAATTGTATCTGAGATATTGCAGAATTGTTAGCAACAGGCAAGTTTGTTATGCAAAAAATTCATGTTATTGTGAAATAAGCCGGAGATCGCTTTGCCAAAGAGCTTATTGAAAATAAGGGTATATATAAGTTATCGGATTTTGAACCAATAACCAATAATATCGTTTCCGGTTGCATCGGAATAATAATAAAATCGAGTCAACAATCAACAATTCCCCAGTCAACAGTCAACAGTCAACAGTCAACTATCAACAATTCCCCAGTCAACAGTCAACGCCTCAACAGTCAACTATCATGTTTGAGTGCAACCGGAATTGATATAACTCACAAGCAACTTACTTTAAAATTGTCCGTTACCTTGAACGATTTCTTTAATTGTCGTCAGCGTATCTAGCCCGATCAATCCCCGGCGATAACCTTTTTGGTTGGACATTCCCAAAAATATCGCATCTCCCCGATTTTGATAGCGCCAAAACCGAGGGGAGGCATTAATAAAAGTTGAGGCGCTGTTAACATCTAGAGCAAATTGGCGGCTTTCTAGGTAAGATTCAGTGGCGATGGAGTCAGCGTGGCCGCTGCTGTAGCGGTTGATCCAGCCGATCGCAATTTCCAGACTGTCAACAACTTTAAACGCTATGGTTTTGTTTAAGTAAGGTTGAGTCCACTCGTAGGGTTCAGCCAGCTTCAACTCTGGGAAATCTGCGACGAGATCTGCGTCTCCGCTAATTTGAAAGCCTTTTTCTTTTAAACTGTTCCACAGCCTGACTAAGGAAGAAGGCTTTTGGTTGCGATCGATCAGCACTTTCTCGATCGCATTTACCGGATCGGGTACGCTTTGATGGCTGTCCAAAATCATCCACCTTGCCATTTCCAAACTACCAGTCGGCGACCAATAGAGGTAGCAATTGCCCATTGCCGATCGCAACACCGGTGCAGTGCACAGCCTTACCACCTGCTGCACCAAACTCGGTCTGCCGTAGGGAATAATTAAATTGAGATATTGGTCTTGAGTCACCAAATCGCGGATTGCAGCGCCCCGATCCGGCGGCAATACCTGCAAACATCCTGACGGCAAACCGACATCATCGATCGCCGACATCAAAGCCTCTCCAATTACAGCATTAGTTCGCCAGCTTTCGCTGCCGCCTTTGAGAATCAAACTGTTAGCGGTTTTGAGACACAAACCCGCCGCGATCGCCCCCAACTCGGGAAACGCCTCGTAAATTAGGGCGATCGCCCCCAGCGGCAGCGATTGACAGTACACTTGACAGCGATCGACCTGATAGGAAGCGTTGATCACTCTGCCGATCGGATCTGGCATTTCCCCCAACCGTTCCAGAATTTGGACAGTTGTCTTGATCCGTTCCGGTGTCAGCTTCAGCCACTCCACAATCAAGTCGGGAATCGCCATATCGCGACTCGCTTCTAGATCCAGAGTATTTGCTTCTAAAATGTCATTTTGTCTGTCTTTTAGCGATCGCGCCATCGCCTGCAAACCAGCCGCGCGATCAGTGCTTTTTGTCGCCGCCAAGTCCAAAGAAGCTTGATAAGCGCGGCGGGCAACATTTGCCCCATCTGATGAATGACTAAATTCTTCTATTATCATTTAACTAACGCCTGTAAGCCAGCCATACCATCAGCGCCGGCAGCATTGCTAGCAGCACGGCGACCATTGCCCACAGAATCACATTCGGCCCGGGCGAGTTCAGCGCCAGGGGCAACCAAATCACTAGCGGGACCAAAATCATCCCTAGCGCCAGTGGCAAGTAGTGGGTTTTCAAACCCGGATTCGCTCTGTTCCATTGCTTCCCCGTCCAGCGCCAAGCCTGCTTGTAAGGATAGTTTGTTGATAGTTGTTCGATAACCTGTCCGCTTTCGTCCAATACAAATATTTGCTGACAGCGGTTGCAGCCAAAGGCTTCTGTCAGCGTTATCGGTACGAGACGACCCTTGCGCCGGCAAGGGCACGGGTACTCATCGTTTAAGTCAATTTTTTGAGCTTTTTGGGATGGCACGAGCGATCGGATAAAAAAAGCGTTTTTGCAAAAATAATCGTTAACATATCCACTTTATCAAGCTTGTCAATTCGGCCCGAGGCTTTCAACTGCTTGTTTCTAGCCGAAGCTCGACCAGCAATTTTGACTTGCAAGTTCTGGACTCAATTGTACCACTAACTTAGGTATTTTCAACCATTTCTGGGAGTATACCAAATAGTTTCTTTTGATACTTTTGGATCTTGTTGATTTTTTCCATCTTCTAAAGCGGGTGACGCGATTCGAACGCGCGACATTCACCTTGGCAAGGTGACGCTCTACCACTGAGCCACACCCGCATTTCCTGCGGTCTTAACTATAATGTCTCAATTCTCCGAGTTTGTCAAGTCTTTTTTATAAGTTTTTTTTTCAGACACTTCAGACAGCGCGCCGGGCCGCGCCCCGCCTGAATTTGCAGCAGCTTGATTGTTAAAAAAATCAGTAATTGCAGTGCTTTTAACCGTCATTCGCCCAAGGCAAGGCTACAATCAAGCTGCAATCGTGGGAGAACACTGCTCATGTCAGACTTAAATCGCGGAATCATGAAGTTCAAAGGAGCTGACAGCCCGATCGCGATCGGCCTTTCGGCGATCGTCATTGGCAGCGGCATCGGCTTCCTGATCTGGTGGGCGATGCAATCAGCCTACGCCTTCAGCTAACAGGCGCATAGAACTAGGACTTATGCAAAAACCCGGTTTCTCAGAAAAATCGTCGATAGATTCGGGAGATACTTGAGGCAGGAACCGGGTTTTTGAGTTCGCGCGCCTCCAGCACTGAGAACCTAAGAATTAGAAAGCATTGCTCAGAAGGCAGAATTTTCAGCAAATTCTGTCTTCTATATTTTTTTGCCCTCAGACAGCACTTGCCAAACTCTTATGTGGTGCTTATCCTGAGCTTGATGAGGCTTTTATACTTGTAACTTAATATGCGATCGATTTTCTTGACGTTTGCTCTCATGTGTTTAGCTAGCCCCGCTGTGGCCGCAACCTGCGAGGAAAGCTTTCAAAAAAAAGGCGACTTTCTCAGTGGTGCTGCCTTTTCGGCGCGGGTTCAGGTTGAGGGATTATCAGTAGAAAAAGCATTTTCCCAATTGCGACCCATTTTAGCCCGCGAGGGGATCAAGACTGTTAGCACTGATGTGAGTATGGGTGTGATGAAAGCAGAAAATCCCGCAACAGCTTTTCAGCGCGCTTTGCCGATCGATGTATTTGCCTCAGAGGATGGCAATCTGTTAACTGTCGAGATGATTTTTACCATTCCCAGTGGCGTGGGTGCAAGCAGGGACACCGTGAAAAAATACTTGTGCGATGCGCTAAATCAATTGTTGCCCAAAACTACAAGTACAAGCACTTCTGCGACACCACAACTGAGTTCGGCATTGCATTAATTCGATCGCTCTTGGGGAAACTATCTGCGTCAAGGAACGTTAATCTGTGGTTTCCTGTTGCTGCATCAACGCTTGAAATATCATCGCGGGCGATCTATCGAGTGCAGCAGATCGATCGCCCTTCCCCATCATATTTATGCCAAATCAGCGATCGCACTCCTGAGTTAGCTGAGCCTATCTGCTGTTATCCCATAGATTTCCCCCGTCGACTACTTTTGTAGTATAATTGTAGTCCGGTCGCCATCGCGCGCAATTATCAAACTCAAGTGTTTGGAAGGGGTTGTATCTCACAAGAAATTTATGGCAAGCTTTCAGGACATCATCAAATACTACAACCATTACTGGAAAACCTCGGTTCTGAGCATCGGTGCATCCAGCCTGTTTGCGATCGCAGATTTAGCCGTACCCTACGCGATCGGGCAAATCTTAAACGTATTGTCCGATCGACCTACAGACACAATAACGCAAAAATCGATCGCAGCGATCGCCTCATTTACCCAGCAGTCACCAAGCAAAATATTATCCTTATCCGTCTTGCTGGGCTTGATTTTTATCGTAACAGTCGCCAAAGCACCCATACAGCCTTGGGTGGGAAATTGGTTCCACTGGGCGCTACCATTAACAGCACGGCGCGATCGAATGAAAGGAGCGATCGGCAAAATCCTCACCTTACCCCTAGAATTCTACGACGAAAACAACGCCGGACGGATTGCCAGCCGCATCGCCAAAGGCATCGCCAACCACACTTGGACTTACCCAGAAATTGCCGGTGAATTCATCCCCGAAGTCGTGCGCTTAATCGGCATCTTTGCAGTTATCTGGTTAATTGAATGGCGCATCGGCTTATTAATTTTGGTTTCCTTCCTCTTTATCCTCAGTTTCACCCTCCAAAGCCTCCGACAAGTCACTCAGCGCGAAGCAATTTTGGATGAATACATCGAAAATACCGAAAGCCGCAACTCAGAAATTATTACCAACATCAAAACAGTCAAAGCATTTGGGACAGAAACAGACGAACTAAAAAGACAAACAACCAGACTCGATCGCGAATTGAAAGTAGTAGTTAACCGCATTCACAAAGGATACGTCATCCTGGGGACATACCAGCAGACCACCGTCCAGTTTTGCCTGTTTTCAGTTCTCGGTTTTAGTTTGGCAGCAACAGTCGCCGGTCAGATATCTCTGGGATATTTTGTTACGGTTTACACCTTAGCAAGCATGGCCTATTCCCAACTGCGTCCGATTAGCATTATCGCCGAATTATTTGCCCGCCGCTATTCTTCAATGATCCGGTTTCACGAGTTTATGCAATTGCCAGACGGTGTAGATGCGGTTAATTTAGCAACGGAAAATGCTGTATCGGCATCGCCTTATAAATTTACTGGCAAAATCGAATTTTGCGGGCTGACATTCGGGTACGATCGCCAAAAGCCGGTTTTGCAAGATGTAAATTTGTTGATCCATCCGTATCAAACAGTAGCATTAGTCGGGCGATCGGGTTCGGGGAAATCAACATTAGTTAAACTGCTATTTCGGTATTTCGAGCCAAATTCCGGGCGCATTCTGATCGACGGCGAGGACATTTGTAGCTTAGACGTGACTCGCTACCGCAAGCGTTTAGCCATCGTTCATCAAGAAGTAGACGTATTTAACGGTACTCTCTTGGAAAATTTGATTTACGGCAACCGGAAAGCAACTTTTGAGCAAGTTAAGGAAGCTTGTCGCATCGCCAGAGTAGACGAGTTTGTCGGCTTGTTGCCCCAAGGTTACTATACCGTTGTTGGTGAGCGGGGAATGCGTTTGTCCGGCGGTCAGCGGCAGCGGTTGGGGATTGCTAGGGCTTTGTTGGTGGAGCCGGACGTGTTAATCTTTGACGAAGCTACTTCTAGTTTGGATTATGAATCGGAGCGATCGATCCAACTAGCCATGCAAAACATCTTGGGTACGCGCACCACCATAATTATCGCCCACCGACTGAGTACAATTCGCGAAGCCGATGCGATCGTTGTATTAGACGGCGGTAAAATCGTCGAAATTGGCAGCCACGACGAACTCTTGAAGCAACAAGGCATTTACCGCCGCCTGCACTCCCTGCAAGAAACCGGCGAATTATTGAATTAGGGATTTGGGCTTAGCCGAGGCTTGGTGCACTTCGGTTTACCAAGTAAGCAGGCATTTCATCTACCAAGTGCATTTATAGCGGTTATCAAGCGTGGTGAGGTATACCCATAGCCCACCCTTCGACTTCGCTCTTCGGGCAAGATGCCCTGTTTGCCCTGTTTGCCCTGTTTGCCCTTTGTTCGGCCTATTAGTATCCGAAGTATGTCCACATTTAGGACAACTTTTCGATGTGTAATGAGCCGGAACTTTCGTTGCTAACGAACCATTTAGATGGGTTTTGTAGTCAATATACCCATGCAATTCGGCCTAAGACCATTTAGCTTTATTTCGATTGGCTCTACGCCTCTTCTTGCTTGCCTTCTTACCCGATTTAGTCCTAGTCCTGTCCGGTATTTCGGTTAGGTTTTATCGTCCAATCAGGGTGTTAGGTTTTGCAATCTCCTTACTGACTTGGTGGTTTACATCAGCGATCAACCGTTTAATTCAGCAGCTCGTATTCTCCGCCACGTTCTAATGCACGGCGGTATGCGGGACGCGCGTGAATGCGATCGAGAAAGCCCATCAGTTTCGGTCGGCTGCTGTCCAACCCTGCCCGTACAGCGGCCGCCTCCAATGGAAAGCTCATCTGAATATCGGCTGCGGTGAACTCACTACCAACAAACCATAAGTTTTTCTCAAGTTCTGCTTCTAGATAACCCAGATGCAGTGCGATTTGAGGCTCAATGAACGATTTATTGACGCGAGCCACAATTGCCCGCGCGATCGGTCGAGCGAAAAAAGGCATCGGACTTGTTTCGATTTGGTCAAAGACTAGCTTCAACAGTAGCGGCGGCATCGCAGAGCCTTCAGCATAATGCAGCCAGTAGATGTATCGCAAACGTTCCGGCGTGCCAAGCTCTGGAGCGAGTCGTCCGCCACCGTAACGGTCAACTAAGTATTCGACGATCGCACCGGATTCAGCCAGAGTCAGCGCACCATCAGTAATCACCGGAGACTTGCCGAGTGGATGCACTGCACGCAGCGACGCGGGAGCGAGCATTGTTTTCGGATCGCGCTCGTAGCGCTTGACTTCATACTCTAGGTCGAGTTCCTCTAGCAGCCAGAGCACTCGCTGGGAGCGAGAGTTGTTCAAATGGTGGACAGTAATCATGTTTTTATTCTCAGTTTACAAGGGATTGATGCGGTGAATTGTGAATGGTCAAGAGTGGATGTGTTGATAGAAAATTCGTTTAACAGTTTCTGCACAGAGGATGTAAAGTCCGACAATTGCTGCCAGCACCAACAGGAATTCGATCGGCAAGGATTGGAATCCCAGTAAACTTGCAAGCGGAGTATAGGGAAGGAAGAGTGCGATCAGGACGATCGCGATCGTTGACATCAACAAATACTTTCCCGGTTTGCTCGCGAGAATCGATTGCCGCGTCCGAATCACCAACACAATTATGGATGCAGAAATCACCGATTCCATAAACCAACCAGTTCGGAATTGCGCTTCGTTGGCGTGCAGCAGAAATATCAATGCTCCAAACGTCAGATAATCAAAGACAGAACTGAGTAAACCAAACACCAACATAAATTTGCGGATGAACTTGATATCCATGCGGCGGGGTTGGTTTACCAATTCCTTGTCTACGCGATCCGTGGCGATCGTCATTTCAGGAAAATCAGTCAACAGGTTTGTGAGCAAAATCTGACTGGGCAGTAGCGGCAAAAAGGGTAAAAACAGAGAAATGCCTGCCATGCTGAACATATTGCCGAAATTAGCGCTCGTTGCCATAAACACGTATTTAAGCGTATTAGCAAACGTCACCCGTCCTTCCTTCACACCCTCAACCAAAACATTTAGGTCTTTTTCCATCAGCACAATGTCGGCTGCTTCCTTCGCCACATCAACCGCACTCTCAACGGAAATGCCCACATCCGCAGCACGAAGCGCCGAGGCATCGTTAATACCGTCTCCGAGATAGCCCACCACATTCCCCGCTTTTTTGAGCGCGATGATGATCCGCTCTTTTTGATTCGGCTCAACTTCAGCAAAAACATTGGTTTCTCCAACACGATGAAGTAGCGCTTCATCACTGAGTTTTTGGAGCTCGGCACCAGTCAAAACCTTTGGTTTGGGTAGTCCTATCTGTTGAATGATACTGATCGCCACAGCCCGACTATCCCCCGTAATCATCTTCGGGGTGATTCCCAGGGCTATCAATTCTTGGAGGGTGTCAGCAATACCTGCTTTTGGTGGATCGAACAGGGCAAGATAGCCCATAAATGTCATGTTCGTTTCATCGTCTTTGCTGAAGGAATCGCGATCGCAATTGCGGTAAGCAACTCCCAATACTCGAAATCCTTTGCTGCCCAATTCTTCAGCGCGTTGTTGAATCTTGTCCTGCTGCGGCGCAATGTCGATCGTTTTCCCCTCAACCGTCTCTACCGTTGAGCAGACATCCAGAATATTTTTGAGTGCTCCTTTGGTGACAATTAGATGCGTATTCTCTTGTTTAAACAGGATGCTTAAGCGTTTGCGGTTGAAATCGTAGGGCACTTCATCGAGCTTTTGATAGGCAGAGATGTCAAATGTCTTGTGTTGACGAATCGCTTGGTCGATCGGATTTACATAGCCAGATTCAGATGCAGCATTCAAATAAGCGTAGAGCAAAACCCGATCGCTCTCCTTGCCATCCACATCAACCGCCGAGTGAATTTTCACCTCCCCTTCCGTCAGCGTGCCCGTCTTATCCGTACAAAACACGTTCATACTGCCAAAATTCTCGATCGCAGCCAACCGCTTCACAATCACCTGCTTGTTAGCCATTTGCTTAGCGCCGCGAGACAAATTGAGGCTGACAATGGCGGGCAGAAGTTGAGGAGTCAGGCCAACCGCCAGCGCTAGGGAAAATAGGAATGATTCCAAAACCGGGCGTTTCAGGTAAACATTGGCGGCAAAAATCAGGACAACCAGAATCAGCGTCACCTCCATCAGAAAGTAGCCAAATTTGGTGAGTCCCGCTTCAAATTCGGTTTCCGGCGGCCTAAGTTTCAATCGTTCCGATACCTTACCAAACTCAGTCTCCTTTCCGGTATTCACCACCACTGCTTTGCCAGTACCGCTGATGACATTGGTGCCCATATAAAGGATGTTAGTGCGCTTGCCCAGATCGGTTTCAGCAGGCAAAACGCCGCTGAGTTTGTCCGCCGGATAGGTTTCCCCAGTCAGCGCCGCTTCATTCACCGACAAATCTTTCGACTCCAGAATCAGGCAGTCACCGGGAATACTATCGCCAGCGTTAAGCAACACAATGTCACCCGGAACCACCTCCTCATTGGGGATTTCTTGAGATTTACCATCCCGCAACACCGTGGCTTTTACTTGCACCAGTGCCAGTAATTTCTCAACAGCATCCGTAGCTCCCCTTTCTTGCCAAAATCCTAGTAAGCCGCTAATTAGGACGATCGCCAAAATGACGATCGCATCTGCCACATCTTTCAGAAAGATCGACAGCACAGCAGCAAAAATCAGAATCAAGATAATCGGACTCTTAAACTCGTTGAGCAACAGCGTCAGTGAGTTCGATTGCTGTTTCTGTTTCAGACTGTTCGCACCGTATTCGCTCAGGTGTTGTTGAGCATCCTGACTGCTTAAACCTGCCGCTGTAGACTTCACCTGAGTCAGCACGCGATCGGCAGGCAAGTTCCAAAACGTCGAAAGTTGTGAATTCATTGTTTTATAGCTCAATACGGTTCACTTAAGACTGTTCAGTCTGTAAAACCCGGTGAAAAATATATACTGCGATCGCTTTCCTACCCTTCGCGAACGCCTTCGGCGAACGGATCGCTTCGCTAACACGCGGACGTTCGCAATCACAAAAAAGCGTTAAGTCTTGTTTTATACCTAACTTTTAATTTCCTGTTCGATTTTCCAGTTTACCGCTAACTGACTTATCGGTTCCGAACTCAATGATTAGAATTGTAAATGTAATGTTGCAAAATCAAGATGAAGCTGCTAAGGTGTATAGCTGTGGGTACAAATGGGTCGGTGCCCGAGCGGTTAATGGGGGCGGACTGTAAATCCGCTGGCTACGCCTACGCTGGTTCAAATCCAGCCCGGCCCACCACAATTTACATAAAAGTTAAAAATTAAAAATGTTAAATTAAAATTTTTAATCTTTTATGCCCGTGTAACTCAGGGGTAGAGTACCTCCTTGGTAAGGAGGAAGTCGCGAGTTCAAATCTCGCCACGGGCTTATCTTTCCAATCATTATGGCTGCGTCCTTTAGCAGTCTCACTCAATCTTTGATTGACGGCGGGCGCTGATTTTCCACTGATCTCGTCTTTCAATAATATCAACAATATCGGGCATTTTATTTGACCTCATCGGGGACAAAAAGTTCTATGGAGCACCGTAAACTTATGCCGCCCACAATACTTGTCGCGCTTCGACTCAGTTCATGCTGAGTCAATTTGTGCTTAGTCTAAACTCCAAGAGGGATAGTGTGAGGGAATCCCCACAGCCGATCGCGCAAAAATCGAAGTAGAAACTTCTGGGTTATCTGTAGCGCGATCTGTGGAGTACGAACAACTTAATTTTCATGTTAATTCTGACGGCACCCTCGATAAATTGCCCTCTGGCGATCGGGCGATGCAACCAGCCGCCGAAACCAAAGCAGCATCTATTGCAACAGCAGATATTCCCAAACTGAACGAAATATAACTGCCAATTATCAGCGCTGAGGCACTGTATCCCAGGGAAAACATCAGAATCAATTCAATTTCCAGGGCCCCTGTTGTCCAAATATCTCAGTCAATTGTAGAAGTAACAGGTTTGCGAATCAATCAAACACCAAACGGTTTGGAAATCATTTTAGAAACCGGAGGGCAACAATTACAAACTACTACTAGAGTACAAGGCAATACGGCGATCGTTAACATTTTAAACAGCTTTTATGTGCTAGATGGATGGAAAATTTGCCCGCATTTGATGAGTCAAATAAACTAGATTTTTAGTAAAATTTATAGGACAATAGTTGAGGGTTGAAATACAATTCTGAGGAACGAAAATTTAAGAATTCAAACATCAACTACGTTTTTCTCTATCCAGCAGCAGGGAGGTAAACAGAGGCTCTTCCTCGCCTATCTGCATTACCAGGCTCTTCGTGGTAACGAGCGATTCCTGGCCCGGCGCGATCGTCCGGGACTGTGATTTTTGACTCGGTGGGGGTAAAAAATCACGATATTTTCAGGGGCGGGCCAGGCATTGGCGGCAAGATCGCCCCTGTTGGGCGATCGACCTTTAGGATCGCACAAATGACCAAAAATCAGCGTTTATAAAGTCAATATGCAGGGAAAAAAGTATTCATTTGGGAGAATTGACAATTTTTTCGCCTAGTGAAAGTGCGTATTTGAAAGCTCTAGTCGCACCCGATACCGCAAATCCCAGGCCGAGCCAAGTTACGATAAGAATTATTGGTTTTCTTGGCTGTTTGAAAATCAAGCAATTTTTGCTTGTTGGGCACATCAGCACTTGTCTGTTAACAGCTATGTTCTTGAGGAAGCGGTAAGCCCCGCCCCGCTTCCTTAACCTGCGGCCAAGACAAAAATGCTTGATGCCAAAGGTTTCTGCGGGGATGAGGTATTCAGCGGGAGTTGTTAAATATGAGTTTATCTTTTAAGCAAATGACCCTTTATGTGACTTTGCTGTCGATCGGCGGAGGCATGGGATGGTTGGGGAATCGCTACCTGCAAGCCCCAAATTATCTCGAAACTGGATCGGTTTTGCCCGTGGTGCGCCAGCAAATCCCGCCCTATGCTTCTCCTCCGGTTCCAGAAAATCGCGCAGTCGATCGCACTAATCCTAATTTTATTGCTGAAGCAGCAGAAAAAGTCGGGCCTGCAGTCGTGCGGATTGACGCATCCAGCAAGGTGACGAATCAAGTACCGGAAGCTTTCAAAAATCCTTTGTTTCGCCGGTTTTTTGGGGACAATTTGCCGCAGCCGGAAGAACGAATCAAACGCGGCACCGGTTCGGGGTTTATTCTGACTGCTGACGGCCGCATCGTGACTAATGCTCACGTTGTCTCCGGTACGGATACTGTTAAGGTGACGCTCAAAGACGGCCGCGAGTTTGAGGGTAAGGTGCAGGGTGTCGATCCGCTGACGGATGTGGCTGTGGTTAAGATTAATGCTAAGGAATTGCCGCAGGTTGTTTTGGGTCGATCGGACAATATTGTACCCGGACAGTGGGCGATCGCGATCGGCAATCCTTTAGGTCTCGACAATACCGTGACTGTGGGCATTATTAGCGCTACGGGTAGAACCAGTTCCCAAGTCGGCATCCCCGACAAACGAGTCCGATTCATCCAAACCGACGCAGCCATCAACCCCGGTAATTCAGGCGGCCCCCTGCTCAACGACCAAGGCGAAGTAATTGGCATCAATACCGCCATTCGCGCCGACGCTCAGGGCTTGGGATTTGCAATTCCGATCGAAACGGCCAAACGAGTTTCCGATCAGTTATTCGCCAAAGGAAAAGCCGAACATCCCTATCTCGGCATTCAAATGATCGGCTTGACTCCCGCCACCAAAGCAGAAGTCAACAAACAACTAGATAATAAAATCACCCTCGATCGAGGTGTAGCCGTAATGCGAGTGGTGGAAAATTCCCCCGCTCAAAAAGCCAACCTGCGCGCCGGAGATGTGATTCAAAAAATTGACGGAATTGCGGTCAACACTCCCGGAGACGTACAAGAACGGGTGGAAAACGCTGCTGTCGGCAAAGAACTCGAAGTGGAAATTAACCGTTTGGGTCAAGTTCAGAAAATTAAAGTACGTCCGGGTGCTTTTCCCGTATCCGCTAGCCCCGCCGGTGGATAATTTCAACAGTTGACAGGATGCAGCATACAGGTTGAGAGTTTACAGAAGGACGATCGATCGCGCGAGGAGATGGCGAGGGAGAATGAATCTGATGCTCGATCGTTCCCGACACAAAAACCGGGTTTTTTACTACAATCCTCCGTCTGTCGCGAGGTATATAGGATTAAAAACCCGGTTTCTTAATTCCCTGTCCGTCCAGGATTGTTTATTTTTGGAACAACATTCATCTTTATGGCTTCGGCAAACCGTTGATATGTTTACTTTTCTTTAGGAGAGTTTGGTTTAATCGAACTCGTGCTGGCTAAATTTTCTTCTAGGTGCATCCTCTGCTCCATTTGCCTGAGAAAATAGCCTGTCATCATCGCGGAAGCTAGCAAACCTGCTAAATTTTCGCGGTCAGTCGTAATTTGGACATTAAAATTGTCTGAAGGCAATACCCCGACAAGTCCTTGGACGTTATGAGAGATAATTTCTTTGATTTCAGGGCTGGCGGACTTGGCGATGCGGGCTAGAACCTCGGGAGATTGGTGTTGGAGGTACTTCAGAAGTGGGTTGACTGCGGTTTGTTGGGCATTGTCTGGGTCAAAGTCAGGGTGAAAAACCATTTGGCGATTCTTAATTTCTGGCTGGCTACATTCTACTTCAAACTACTCGTCATTGCTTCGGTGCAAATTTGCCTGAAAGTCAATTTGCAGTTGTTTGGGGAGTTGGTCTACTTGAAAGTACCTATGAAATTTCTCGGTAACTTGTAACCAATACGATCGCCCGTCGGTAGGCTTCCGCTTGCGAACAAAGCCCATTTCTACCAGTTCCTGCACTTGTTGGTAAGCTCCAGAACCCCGCAAATTAACTAAATCCGGCTGTGCGATGCCGCCTTTGAGGGCGATCGCCGCCAGCGTCCGCAAAGCTCCCACACCTAATTCTGGAGGTATCAAAGTTTGCATCAAACTGGCAAACTCGTCTCTCAGTTGCAGGCTGTATCCCGTGGGAGTTTCGACGACTTCTAGGGCGCTGTCGCGGCGGGAAGAGTCAGACATGAGTTCAATAATGGCATCTTCGGCGGCAGGTCGATCGCACTTAGCAATCTCGGCAATTTCTGCTATTGAGACCGGCTGACCTTTAAGGTAAAGTATGGCTTCTATTGTTGTGGCTAAGCGAGTCATTGGGAAATTGGTAATCGAAAATTGGGATGTTGAAGTTCAACTTTCGCAGGAGGAGTCCCGCACTCTAACTGTACTCCGTTGAGTCACGGGAGGAATGCGCGCGAGGCCTGACTGCCGAGCAAATCTTTGATTCCTGTTGCAATATTAGTTTTCACCAGATACGATAACACCAGAGTTTGTGAAAATAATGTCCCAAGTCATCACCGCCAAGCTAAAACTAAACCTGACTGCCGAGCAAAAAGCTTTGGTGACTCAGACTACTTTAGCCTACCGAGATGCTTTAAATTACACTTCACAAGTCGCTTTTGACGCAGGCAAAACCAGCAATGGTGCTAAGCTGCAAAAAGCCGTCTACAACGAATTGCGGGTGAGATTTGGGCTGGGAGCCCAAATGGCTTGCAACGTACCCAGACAAGTTTCTGGAACCTACAAAACTCTGTGGACTAAGGTAAAACAATCTAACGATGCTATCGCTCAAGGTTACACCAAGAGAAGGTATAAAGGGCTTGACAAAGCCCCTAAATACATCTCTCGAACTTGTACCCTAAATTATCAGCGCGACTACTCTTTTAAAACCGAAAAGCGAGTGAGTATTATTACTCTCCAGGGTCGAATAGTGGTTTTGTATGATGGTTACAATAAGCATTTAGATTTAATTACAAATGGCGCTCATATTGGAGCAGCTAAAATTGTCTATCAGCGTTCCTCCAAGATCTACTATCTGATGGTAAGCCTTGAAGTAGAAACGCCTAAAATTGACCCACTGAAAATAACTAGAGTCTCTGGTGTTGACGTGGGTATGCGCTACTTAGCCGTGGAAACAGACTTGCAAAATAAGTCTAAATTCTACTCAGGCAAGAATGCTAGACACAAAGCTAACCGCTACCATAAAGCACGGATGACTCTTCAGCGTAAAGACACTCGTTCAGCGAAGCGAAGACTAATCGCTCTGTCTGGGAGAGAGAGACGGTTTATCGCTGATGTAAACCACCAAATCAGTAAGGATATTGCCAAACCTAACAGCCTGATAGGACTAGAAAACTTGACCGGAATCCGAGCTCGAACTAAGTCTAAGTCTGGGAAGAAGGCTAGCAAAAAACAGCGCAGAGCTAATAGAAATAAAGCTAAATGGTCTTATGCCGAATTGCATGGGTATATTGACTACAAAGCCCATCTAAATGGTTCGTTGGCAACGAAAGTTCCGGCTCATTACACGTCGAAAAGTTGTCCTAAATGCGGGCACACTTCGGATGCTAATAGACCAAACAAAGGACTATTGTTTCGATGCGAATGTTGTAGTCATGAGTTACACGCTGATTTGATTGGTGCGCGAAATATTGCAATGAGAGCGTTGCTTGTCCGGCAAGACTGGACGAGTACGGGGAGTTTGTCAGCATCCCCTGATGTATCGAGCGGTGAAACCAAAGCTGAGATTCTCTCTAGATTCTCAGAATTGCGGTGGAGCTCAGATAAAAGCCCACACCATAGAGGTACTCCGCTTGGTGATGGGTAGTTGACCAATCATTAGTGTAATTGATTTAACGAAATTAACCGATATTTGTGACTTCTGTATCGTGCATCAAGGGAATTAGCAATCAACATTCTCCTGAGACTTCTCCAATACTTCTTGTTGTTCTGGCATTTTCTCTGCTGTTTACAGGCTTTTTAAGAAAAGTATTTTACAATAAGTCGGGACTGTTTTTAATCACCAACTGTATAATCATAGTTAGTTTATTTAAGATTTTGTATTTCAATACGGTTCACTTAAGATTGTCCGAAAATAGGAACGAAGCAAACAAGAATATTTATTGTTCATAATCTTTTACCGCCTGCATCGTCCTAAATAAACCGTATTGCTCTATAATCAACACTACTGCTGCGATCGTGATATCTACTAACTGTAGCACTCTTTTATGAAAGTGGTATAATAGTTTTGCGATCGCTAGCGCGTGCAGTATCAAATACCAAGTCCGATTTTTTTTTGAGGGCGTTGCTAAACTTGAATATGAATTCAGATTGTTCGCTAAGCTGTTGCTCATATAGATTGTGTATGGCGATTGAGGGTCCGATGGGGATCAGGGGAGAGGGGGAGAGAATTTGACGTTTTTTGGTTGTCATCAAAATATACAATGTTTATTTGCACAACAGCTTATCAACCGAAGAGGATTTGCCGGCTTCATAGTCATAAACCATAAACCTAGTTAAATCATAAATTTCTAGTTGAGAATAGTCAATATTTCACAATAACCCGGTTTCTTTATTGTGAGTAAATCCTGCCTAAGAAAGCCGATTTTACTCAGTTTGATTTGCCAGCAATTGGGATGTTAATTCCCGTCTTGCCTTCAGCCACCGTCTCCGTTTCCAATTCACCAAACCAGTGATTAATAAAAACACTGGGTACTAAGCCGATGAATACATAGAGACTGCGACTGTAAATTCCGCCAAAAATACCGAAATGAATAGTGCCGATCGCGATCGTAAACTTTAACATAGGTGGCGGTTCTACAACGCGATTGACTGTCAACACTTCCCCACTATATCGGTTCAGTTCTACATTACTCAGAGCAAATCGAATCGACTCGTGAGGAAGTTGCTTGCTAACTGTAATTTTTTCTGGTTCATGTTCGTCAAAAACTACATAAGTCGTTTTTCCATCCGGCATGGCTGCATCAGCTTTGCGTAACAGTTGACTTAAAGCTATGGGTTGTTTTGCAGGGGGCAAAACTTTGGCAAATTGCGGAGGTTGATTGAATGAAAATTGCAGAACTAAAAATGACAATATCGCACCTGTAACAGCCAGAATTAGTAAAAATGTACTTGATAAAATGCCTCCGACTTGATGGATATCGTATCTTAATAATGGTAGCGGTGCAGTCGTGCGAACTGTAAAGCCTGTTTTCAATAAATTTGAGTAACACCTCAAAAAAAGCTTTTGAAGAAACGATCGCAGTTACCGGCAGCGCGATCGTCGATTTCAAGATTTCAGGGTTGCAATGAGTGCAACAAGTAGAATGGCTCAAACTTTAAAGGATTTTTGAGAAATCTCGCGTAAAACAGTTCGACAGCTTTAGACTTCCTGCGCTACAGGTGCCCGTACCATCCTCATCAATTAGCTTTTACCTTTCTGCAAGACGGAGAAACAGAAAGCTATATTTTATTGAAAAAACACGGTTTCTAAGCACCACTGCGTCAATCCTACGATCTTTACTACATCTGCATCGGGAAATTGCAGTTTAAGGGTATGAGAAAATTCTCAAGTAGGAATTCTACTAACTTTCTACTTGATGGTAGCAATCCCTAACTTAGCTCCCTTAATTCGGCGCAATCGATCCATAACTTCCACAACATTTCCGTGATTGACACCTTTATCCGCGTTCAAAATAATTAAAGAAGTCTGATTAGAACCCATCACCTCGCGCACCGCACCCTCAATCTGGTCTAAGTTGACTGACTTTTTATCAACCATTAGTTTTCCCGATTCCTCAATAGTGATAGTAATTTTAGAAGGCGCTTCCTGAGCCTGAGAAGTTGATGCTTTCGGCAAATTTACTGGCAAACCCTCAGATTTGGATAAAGACAGAGAAGAAATGATTAAAAACGTCAATATAGCGAATACCACATCAATCATTGGCACGATATTGATCTGGGCAATATTATCAGGTTCATCGGGTAGACGCATAGTTAGATTCTCTCGGTAGTTTTTCGTAGCGGTGACGGTACAATAATTCTAGCTGCCCTCCAGCTTCCTGAATAAAAGCCATCTGCTGCAAGTAAAACCCGCGAAACATATTGGCAAATAAAAGCGTAAAAATTGCCACCACTAACCCCGTTGCCGTAGATACCAGAGCTTCGCTAATCCCACCGGTAACGCCTGCTGCATTGCTGCTGCTGGCTTCTCCCAGTTTGAGCGAGCCAAAAGTGGTAATTAATCCCAAAACAGTGCCGAGCAACCCAAATAGTGGGGAAAGGCTGATAATGGTATCAAATATTGTATTGAATCGCTTCAGGATCGGAATTTCTGCCTGAGCGCCACTTTCTAGGGCCAAACGAAATTCTTCGATGTTGGGCGAGTCTAATTCTAAAGCTTCTAAAAAAATCCGGGCCAAGGGCAAATCGGCGTTTACTTGTAATTTTTTGATGGCGGAATCGGGGTTTTCGCGGTAGAGATTTAGAACTTCCCGCACGACTCGCCGCTGCCGCCGATTTACCCGAAACCAAAAGGCAAGACGCTCTATAATCAACGCGACTGCTGCGATTGACGAGGCAAACAGGGGCCAAGCAACAATGCCTGCAGCGCGAAAAATGTAAATCAAAGTATCCATTAGAAAGTATCCATTAGTTTGTACTCTCGCGAGCTCCGTCGATCGCAGGCTGTCTAATGCTGCAACCCCTTGCAACAGAAAGCTGGTAGATGTTTCTGCGTCAAGTCGGCACAAGTGATTCAGACGGAGAATTGTTTCACTCCTTGGCGCGATCGCGATCGCACAAACGCACTACCTGTATCTGAGTATCTTTGCCTGTAGTCGAAATGCTCCTACTGTTATCCCTATCGATTTTTCTGTCAGTGCTTTGTTGCTAAAATTTGCATTAGGAGTTGACAATGGTATTCAATACTTAAAAAGATTCTCAACTAGAATTTCACGATTGTTCGGGAATGTCAAGCGATCGCACCTTACAAGTTATACAAATAAATTATAAAAAAAACAAATAATATAAATAAAAATTATTAATTAAAAGGCTTGAGAATACTGATTTTTTTTGGTAGAGTATCGCTTAGAGTATTGCAGTTAAGGAATTTGGGAATTTTATCAGTCCGAATTCGACCTCAGACAGCGCCCGCGCGAGTAACACAGGCAGCAAAACAGAATGCTAGGTGATAGGATAAACTCGCTATATAAAAAACAAATAAATGAGAATAATTATAATCAAACTAATGAAGGAGATTCATCAGGCATGAGTTTTTCAAACGTTTCGGCGACGCAAAGACAACAAGAAGAAGAGGCTCTCAAAAAAATTCTGGCGATCGGGCTGCTAGCCTCAACCATATTGCACGGTGTTGCACTGCCCTTGAGCCTCAAATTGGTCAAACCGGCTGAATTTCCAGACGATGCCATTGAAATTGTCATGCTGGATGAACCGAAAGTAGAGGAAATCAAGCCAGAGCCAGCTATTCCAGAAAAGGTATCTCCCCCGCCGGAGACATTCAAACCAGAACCGCCACCAGAGCCAACTCCCCCAGAAGAGCCACCCGTAGCAATAACGCCACCGCCGATTCCAGAAGAGCCACCCGTAGCAGTAACGCCACCGCCGATTCCAGAAGAGCCACCCGTAGCAGTAACGCCACCGCCGATTCCAGAAGAGCCACCCGTAGCAGTAACGCCACCGCCGATTCCAGAGACACCTTCTGCGATCGCACCTAAACAGGATTTGACTCCCCCAGAAACTCCTCCAAGCCCGATCGCCAACGAACCCAAAACCCCATCGCCCGATCCTCCCAAAAATGATAGCCCGATCGCCAGTGAGGAACCTCCTAAAAGCGAACCACCCGTTACCCAGTCTCGCCCCAAGAGCGCTGAGAGTTCCCCAGATTTTACTGCAGATGCTGGAAATCCCAAGTCATCGAATAGTCCTGAAAACAATAACTCGCCCTCGCCATCCTCAGAGGCATTAAATCCTGCTTCTGGCCCGATCGCCCGAGCTCCCGCAGCGGGCCCCCCTGTCACAGCTACTAGGCCAGGAAGCGGCAGCAATTCGGCAAGTGCGATCGCCGATGTCACAAACCCCTCCTCTGCCCCCGGAGGCGGAAACCCCCAGAGTGAAAGCGGAAGCTCTTCCTCAGAGCCATTTGCGGCCGGTTCTGGCCCGATCGCCCGAGCTCCCGCAGCCGGCCCGCCTGTCACAGCTACCAGGCCAGGAAGCGGCCGCAATTCGCCAAGTGCGATCGCCGATGCCACAAACCCAGGAGGAAGTCCCTCCAACTCAGCATCCGGTGGTAGTGGAACTGGTGGGGGAGGCTCTTCAGAGCCCTTTGGCAGCGGTTCGGGCTCAGTGCCAAAACCGAAAAACTCTGGCGGAGGGGGGAGTGCTTCCCCTGCTTCGGGCCCGCCTCCGGGCACTTGCATTAGCTGCGGTAAACCTGAATATCCGAGTGCCGCCAGAAAAGAAGGGCGGCAGGGTCAAGTGAAAGTCAAGTTTGATATTGACCCCAACGGTAAGGCATTCAACATCGCGATCGAGACTTCTAGCAAATACGACGACTTCGATCGCGCAGCGATTAAAACAGTAGAAAAATGGAAATTTGCCTCATCAGACAGCGGTATTCAAGGAAAAACAGCATCTATTACCTTCCGGCTCAATGAGTAGGTATTTTCTGGAAACCTAGCAATTTGGCTGGGAATTCAATAGCACCAAAAAAGCAACTGCAAATCTAAAAATTGAATTTTGTGTAAATTATGAATTTTGGAATGTCCCCAGCAACATTAAGTAAACTTCAGCGATTTGGATTCGCTCTATTACTTGGCTCCAACTTGGGAATGGCTGAGTTATTCGCAAACGCTCACAGCGCCATGGCAGGAGTGATTACTTTACCCGATGGCGGACGTTGTGAGGGAGAATTGAGCGAGGGAAAGCTCAGCGGGCCCGCTAGGTGCGAATATGCCAATGGCGATCGCTATGAAGGGCAATTTCTCAACGGCAAACCTCACGGTAAAGGTGTCTATTCTTTTAAAGCAGAAGGTCGATACCAAGGAGAATTTGCCGGCGGGCAATTCAACGGTCAAGGTGTCCGCGAATTTGCTAACGGCAACCGCTACGAAGGAACTTTTAAAGACGGTGAATTCGACGGTATCGGTATTTTTAGTTCCACTAACGGCCTTCGTTATGAAGGCTCTTTTACCAAGGGTTCTCCCAGCGGGCGGGGGGCTTTTACGTTCAGTGATGGCACTCGTTGCGAAGGAGATATTAAAGAAGGCAAAGTTAACGGTAAAGGAGTCTGTCAATATGCTAATAAAAACCGCTACGAAGGAGATTTACTAAATAACCTACCTCACGGACAGGGAACCTATACCTTTGCGGTCGGAGGTAGTTATCAGGGGCAGTTTAGTGAAGGGCAATTTGATGGCAAAGGGATTCGCGAATATCCGAACGGCAACCGCTATGAAGGAGAGTTTGTCAAGGGCAACGCTCAAGGTCAGGGGTTGTTAACTTTTAAAGAAGGGGGACGTTATCAAGGGCCGTTCGAGAATGGAGAATTTAATGGTGAGGGTGTCCGCGAATTTGCTAATGGCAATAGCTATAAAGGCATTTTTGTCAAGGGTAAGATGAGTGGGAAAGGAGTTTATATTTTTGCCAATGGCGATCGCTGCGAAGGCGAATTTCGCGAGGGTCAGTTTAACGGCAAAGGTATCTGTATTTACGCCAATGGCGATCGCTATCAAGGTGACTTTCTCAACGGGCAGAAACACGGTCAAGGTTCCTACATTTATGCAGATGGAACTAAGTTAGAAGGAAATTGGCAACAGGGGCAGCTTCAAAAATAACCTTAAAAAAGGGATTTAAATCCTTGATGTTTTGTGCGTGCAGCTTGTGAAAAATGCTGCTATGTTTCAGTTTAATCCTAGAAAATTAATTTCCAGTGTTTATACAACTAAAAAAAAAATACCGGCGGATTGTCTCCTTATTAATGAGTTTTGTTTTAGTTTTGCTCCTCAATAATGGGGTTCAATCCGCACCTGAAACCGGCACTCAAATTCTTTGGGATACCTATGGAATTCCACACATTTACGGAGAGAATACTAAAAGCCTTTTCTACGCTTTTGGGTGGGCGCAGATGCAAAGTCACGGTAATCTGATTTTGCGTCTTTACGGGCAAGCTCGCGGGCAAGCTGCCGAATTTTGGGGCGAAGATTATCTGGAATCCGATCGCTGGGTGCAAACTATGGGAATTCCCAATCGCGCAAATGCTTGGTATGAATCACAAAATCCCAGTTTCCGCAACTATCTCGATGCTTTTGTTGGCGGAATGAATGCCTATGCAAAAGAACACCCAGAGGCGCTCACCGAAGAATTAAAAATAGCATTGCCCCTCAAACCGGCAGATGTATTGGCACACGAGCAGCGTGTCATCAATTTTACTTTTGTAGTCGATCCAGAGCGCGTTGAAAATCTCACTGAAAATCACACTCCCAAAGGCTCTAATGGTTGGGCGATCGCTCCTTCCCATTCTCAAAGTGGCAATGCCATGCTATTGGCAAATCCTCACCTTCCTTGGTCGGATTTATATTTATGGTACGAAGCACAACTGATTGGCCCCGAAATTAACGCTTACGGAGCGACTCTCGTCGGATTTCCTGTATTAACGATCGCCTTTAATGACAACTTGGGATGGACTCATACTGTCAACACTCACGATGGCTGGGATGCCTATGAATTGTCCCTTGCTAACGATGGCTATCGCTTCGATGGCGAAGTCCGAAAATTTGACAGAGAAGAGAAGGTTTTAAAAGTCAAAGAAAAGAATGGGAATTTGCGATCGGAATCTCTAGTAGTGCGGCGTTCTGTTCACGGGCCGATTCTCACAGAAAAACAGGGCAAAGCGATCGCCCTGCGCGTTGTCGGACTCGAACAGTCCGGTGCTTTAGAGGAGTGGTGGGATATGGCGCGGGCCAGGAATTTCAATGAATTTGAGGCTGCTTTAAAGCGCTTAGAAATTCCCATGTTTACCGTCATATATGCCGACCGTGAGGGCCATATCATGCACTTGTTTAACGGTCAAGTCCCCATTCGCAAAAACGGAGATTTTAAATACTGGTCAGGCACGATCCCAGGCGATACGTCAGAGACTTTGTGGAGCAAAAATCATCCCTATGCGGATTTGCCCCGCGTTGTCGATCCGCCCAGCGGTTGGTTGCAAAATACCAACGATCCCCCTTGGACGACGACGTTTCCCAGGGCGATCTCACCCGATAATTATCCCCCCTACATGGCACCGCGCGGCCCGATGGATTTGCGATCGCAGCGATCGGCAAAAATGCTATTAGAAGATCAAAAAATCTCTTTCGATGAATTGATGCAATACAAACATTCCACTCAGGTAGAACTCGCCGATCGCCTCCTCGATGATTTAATTCCCGCCGCACGGCAAGGCAGTGAAAAAGCGCGCCGCGCTGCGGAAGTTCTCGCGAATTGGGATCGCAAAGTCGATGCTGACAGTCGCGGTGCGGTGCTGTTTGCCTTTTGGAAAAAAGCGATGAATGCTAATGAGTTATTCGCCAAACCTTGGAGCGAAGATGCGCCGCTAACTACGCCAGACGGGTTGGCAAATCCTGCGGAGGCGGTGCGAGTCTTGGAAGCTACAGCAACCAAAGTTGAGGCAACTTATGGCGCTTTAGATGTGGCATGGGGGGAAGTCTTCCGATTGCCTGGGGAGGCTAATTTGCCTGCAAATGGAGCTGACGGTGCTTTGGGTGTATTTCGCTCAGTATGGTTCGCTCCACGGAAAGACAATCGCTTTCAAGCGGTTGCGGGCGATTCTTTTGTCGCTGCGATTGAGTTCTCCAATCCGGTGAAAGCGATGGCGTTAAACAGTTACGGCAACGCCACTCAACCTGGTTCGCCCCATATCGGCGATCGGTGGCAGCTCTTTGCTCGCAAGGAATTGCGCCCTGTATGGCGATCGCGATCGGAAATTGAAGCTCACCTGAGTTCGCGCCAGAAACTATAGCAGAAGGAAGTTCGGCAACGGATTCGCTCCACGGATGTAACGGATGTAACGGATGTTCGGCAACGGATTTTGTAACGGATGTAACGGAGGTAACGGATGTTAGGAAGTTCGGCAACGGATTCGCAAGGACGGATGTAACGGATGTAACGGATGTCAGGAAAAAGTTAAAAGACCTCTTTCCGTTTCCCCTTTACCCATCGCGCAACAGGCGGCAAGCATAGCCACCGACTGCAACGAGCAATAAGCCCAGCGCGCAGATAGCGTATAACAAAGCCATGCCAGCACCGGGACCTGTCCCGATAATTGGGCCAAAAATAGCTGCTAAAAAACCGGACGGTTGCATGGCGGGTTCAAAGACGCGATCGGCAAGTGGCCCTGCGATCAATAAACCGATCGCTGAGACCAATTGCACGATGACTGCTCTGGTAGCAAAAACACGCCCCTGTACCTCTGGTGCAACTTCCGCCAGCCAAATCGCCTCGTTGGAACTGCCGAGGATGGGGAAATTGAAAGACGAACAAAATTGAGCGGGAATCCAGATAGAAAGCGCCTGACCCAAACCAAAGACTATTTTACTCAAGCCCGCGCCTGCCATGCCCAGCAGAAAGCCTCGGATTCGGCGTTTGGGGCCGCCCCAAATACTGACGAATAATGCTCCTAAAACGCCACCTGCGCCGGCGGCGGAAAGGATAGTACCGAGGATTCTCGTATTATTGCCGGTGCGTGCCAGAATCATCGGTGAGTAGAGGGCCGCGCCGATGTCGTGAGCGAACCAGAATAGCGAAACCAACACCAGCAAGGCAAGCAGGCTGGGACGCTGGACGATGTAGCGGAATCCGAAGCTGAGTTCTTGCCAAAATTGGTGGCGAGTCGGCTGGGGATTGGAGGCGATATTGCTCCGCAATGCTGGCGCGATCGCGGGCTGGGGTATTTTGACAGATACTAGCGTGGCGATCGCGATTGTAAAAGTTGCCAGGTCGATCGTAAAAATCCCGCCGGGCCCGATCGCAGAATAGAGAATCCCTGCCAACGTCGGAGCAATAATACTCGCGCCGTAAGTTGCCAAAAAACTTAAACTGCTAGCGCGGCTGTAATGCTTTTCTGGCATCATTGTGGCGATGGCTGCCGAGTAAGCTAACTGCTGAATTTGGTCAAAAATTCCGTTAATCGCACTCGCTACATATAAATGCCATAGTTGCAGGTTGTGGCTGATATAAAGTAATAGGATAGCGAGCGTTAACAAAGCTGAAACCGCATCGCCGATCGCCATCAAAAATTTTCGATTCCAGCGATCGACGAGAATGCCAGCAACCGGAGCAAGCAAGATGCGCGGCAATTGAGTAAAAAACATCAACAAAGCCAAAGCCGTCGCTTGATGGGTGGACTCCCAAATCCAAATAGTCAGCGCAAACCCGGACATAGCGCTGCCAATCATCGAAGCAGTTTGTCCGAGCCAAAGTAGAATAAATTTTTGCATTAAATAGGCAATTGATAGGATTTAAAATTCTGAGGATAGGGTTTTTTAGACAGGAGAATGATATCAAATCCTCTCTTCATCGGAATAGTAAATTCGAGTTCGCTGTTGACTGTTAACAGTGAACAGTCAACAGTCAACAGTCAACAGTCAACATCATTCCGGTGTTACCGGAAATGATATGATACCCGCATCAAACAGCACATCGCCCTCGTTAAAACCAAGGCCATTGTTGACTAAGTGGAGATAATTCTTCATATTGCTGCCTCGCCTCCTTGCGGTAAAATTTTGCCAAATGCCGCTGCCGCCACATCATTGCGCCCGTCACAAACAGTACGATGGGTGCTAATCCTGCGATCGCATTTACCAGCCGCAAGTAAATTCCGCCATAGCTGCCAATATGTAGCGGATAAAGCGAGTTGAGAATTCGATTGGCGACAGAAGCCGAATTTACACTGTCAGCCTGCAATATTTCGCCACTGTATTGGTCGATAGAAATCGTGCTAATTCCGTTTGGGTGCGGGTCATTAGGAAATTTTTTCCTGACTTTAAAAGTTGCTTCAGGTGTCAAAGGCAAAGAAATAAAAGTGGTTTTAGCTTCCGGCCAAACAATACTCACTTGCTGTAATATTTCATCAAGTTTTTGCCTAGAACTGCTAGATTTGGGATAAGAAGTCAATGCTGGCTGGGGCTTTTCATTGGTTAGCCAATACAGGGTAGATTCAACCGGCACGTAAAAAATTATCCCTGTCCCTGTAGCAGAAATGAGGATGAGAAAAGCAACCGATACAATCCCCGAAACGTTATGTAAATCAAAGACAGTCCGCTGCCAGTGAGTTTTCCAATTAATCGAAAATCCGCGACCCAAATTACGCCAACCAGTCCACAATGCCAAGCCAGTAAAAGTTATTCCTAGCATTACTAAGCCGCAAATACCCACAACGAAATGACCGAATTCTCCTCCGGCTAATTCCGCGTGTAACGTAAAAATAAAACCTGTAAAAGTTTCTTTTTCAAAGTGCGTACCCGTAATTTCTCCGCTGTAAGGATTGACATAAACGTTAACTACTTCCTCACTATTTGAAAGCATCGAAACTTGGCAAACTTCCTTAGCCGATCGCGGCAGCAAGATACTAAGAGCCTGATTTTGCGGATAAGCTTTTTCGACAATTTGCAGGACATTTTCCAGCGGTATCCGTTCGGCTTGAGGAATTACTTGCAGGAGTTGGGGATTGAATAACCGCTCGATTTCGGGACTGAAAACCAGCAAGCTACCCGTTAAAGCAATTACTGCTAAAAATATTCCTACCACCAACCCCAAATACAAGTGCAGTTTAAATGCGAGTTTGCGGAACTTCATCTCGAATTTTTCCTCGAAGCCGTTAACTGTTTTAATTAAGGTGAAACCGATAGTCAGACAGAGAATGAATTCCCTGTCTTGGGATATTGAATCTACCTCATAAACCTGCAATCTGCTGTAATTACCAGTTAAGGCGGTAATTAACACTGAGAGTTAAACCTCTGGCTGCATAATTAGAACTGTCCGAGCCAAATCCAGCGGAGTATTGCGACAGTACGGGAAAATATTGATTATTCAATAAATTCTCGACTTTGACTTGCAGTTGCCCCAATCCAATTTTCACCGAGCTGATGTAATCTAACGTGAGATAGCTGCTAATCGGGCCGCCATCCGAGCCGTCTTTGAATGCTAGATCGCGATTTCCAGAATATAATAACTGTAACCGATTGTTCCATCCCGGCAAAGTTTCGTTTTCGAGATAAGCTGTTAGCTTGAGCGGTGGAATTCGGCTGCTATCGAGGGCGAGAGAACGGCCATTGTCGTCCTCATATTCGCCTTGAATATAAGTAGCAGTCCCGCCGAGCGACCATGCTGGTGCAGGTTGCCAATCCACAGTTCCTTCTAAGCCGTAAATACGTTCTGGGGCGCGGATTAGTTCCAGGCGACCTGTGTTGCCAACTGGTTGAAAATTTACTCCTAGATCGGAGGTATTGTAAAAAGCGGCAAGCGACATTTGCACGGATTGCCACCCTCCTCGAATGCCAATTTCGTAGTTGTTGACTTTTTGCGGTTGAGTTACTTCTAACGAAGATTCAATTCCGACAAAATCGTCGGGGGGTTGGCGGAGGATGCGGCCGAAATCGGGAACTGAGAAACCTTGAGAAAAGTTGCCAAATACGCTGAAGTTGTTATTTAGTTTATAGACAGCTCCTGTATTAAATAGGGTGGCGTTAAATTTGCGATCGCCTCCTTGGATCTGGCGATCGTTAAAAGTCGTATAATCATTGACTTCTAACCCGATGCGTTCGTGACGTATCCCGCCACTTAGAATGACGATATCGTCAATATTCCATTCCACTTGACCGAAAAGGCCAAGGCTGTTGTAAGTGTAAGGAGGAACGAAAGGACGCTCGGAGATTTTCCGGTAAACCCGGCCGCCACTTGTGTCAAATCTCTCCGGGTCGTACAGGTCGAAACGCTGTCTGCTATCTTCAGTAACATAGTCAGAACCCCAAGTTAATCGCAGATTTTCGGCACGGGATAAAGGAGTGACGATCGCCAATCTACCTCCTATCTGTTCGTTCTCGCCTCGCGATCGAGTAACGCCGAGAAATGGCCCAAAGAAATCGGACGTGCGGAAATCAGAGGGAACACCTACATTGGAATTAGTTCGATAGTAGATTTGACTTTGAAGGCTGCTGCCAAAAAGGTTTTGGTTGGTGTAACTTAGGTTAAGCTGTGTACTTTTATTTCCCGGTGTTTCCCCGTCGATATCCAAATTTCCGGTGCGGATGGCGCGGGCTTTTTGCCGTCCTTCCCGATCGTCAACGCTAGAATCTTGGATTACATTGGGATCTTGGGTTTCCCGATAGTGATTGACAGTTAGTTGCAGCCGCTGTTGGGTGTCCAAATCTACCCCGACTTTGCCCATCACGTTGAAGAGGGTGCTGCTATCTCCGCCGAGTTCAAAAAAGGGAATACGATCGCCTTTGGCATCGTAAAAAGCTCCACTTCTGGCGAGTGAGACAGTGCCGGTGAAATCGAAATTGCCACTGCGGCCAGAAATCGTCTGCTGAGCGTTAAAGCTTAGAGCATCTTCTGTATTTGTTAAAGCGCTACCGACGCCAACTTCAGTAACAGCAGTTAGCCTTTCCTCAGTTGGCCGGCGAGTAATAATATTAATCACGCCACCCGTAGCCTGAGCACCGTAGATTGCGGTAGACCCCCGCACTACTTCAATGCGTTCGATCGCACTGGGATCGATGTTTCTAAATTCTCTACCAAAAGATTGAAGATTAGTTGTTTGCGGCACGCCGTCAATCAGAACGGAAACGTCGCGCCCCCGCAAAGTTTGTCCGTAAGTGCTAGTTTGTTGAGTCGGAGGCGCGAAACCGGGAACCTGATTTGCCAGAGCTTCCCCGATATTTCTCGATTGCCCTACCTGCTGCTGAAGTTCTTCTGAGTCTACCACTGTTATAGAGCGCGGCACGTTTGTCACTCTTTCTGCGGTTCGCGTTGCACTAACGACGATTTCAATCGAGTCTCTCCCCACCTGTGGCGTTATAGCGGGTGGCTGTGTTGGCGTTCCTGGTGGCTGCGCTGTCGGCGGTAAGGGTTCTGTGGGCGTTCCTAGTGGCTGCGCTGTCGGCGGTAAGGATTCTGTGGGCGTTCCTGGTGGCTGCGCTGTCGGCGGTAAGGGTTCTGTGGGCGTTCCTGGTGGCTGCGCTGTCGGCGGTAAGGGTTCTGTGGGCGTTCCTGGCGGCTGCGCTGTCGGCGGTAAAGGTTCTGCGGGTATCTCTACCGGCTGCCCTGTCGGTGGTAAGGGTGCTGCGGGTGTCCCCGGCCGCTGTGTTGTAGGAGCGGGTGCAGGCGGGCGAGCAGTCATCTCCGAGCTGGGTTTTAAGCCCAGAATCAGACCCGCAGTGTTAGGAATCACCCGTGCTACTGGTTGACCCCTCTCGCCAATCACTTTGATGCGGATGCTGTTGTTATCTAAAGGAGTAACGGTGACAGAAGCAATTCCCGCAGCCGGTTTGTCTTGACGAAACTCATTTCCCCCCGGTAGTCGCAGTTGAGCGGTGATGACATCAGCTTGTAAAGTTTTGCCAAAGCTGGTGCTGAAGACTTGCAGGGGTCTTCCATCTTCAGTGTCTAGGATGATTTCGATGCCTTCTGACGTGGGGTTGAGGCGAACTGCCGTTACCTGCGCGATGGTGGAAGCACACGCCGACTGAGCGATTAACGCTGGCACGACTCCTGCCAGCCCGAGGCTGCTTAATAATTTCTGCGATCTGTTCATTACTCTTGAATCAACAATTAAGGGAACTTCGGATATGTGGTTGGCGTTGCTTGCACAACCTGATTTGTGGCAGCGTGGCTGCTTTTCTCTGGCTATTGAAACTGACTTGCCGAAGATCCTGCCCAGTTGTCGGGCGCATTTCGAGCCGATTCTCCCGTCGCTACGGGATTTGTCTGGGAATGCAGGAGGTGCGTGAGGACAAAAGCCTCAGTCCGGTGGAGCCTTTGGGCGAGTTGCCACAGTGGGCGCGTTCCTCGGTTAAAGGCAGTAGTCGCTGGACAGTTAATGAGAAAGTGCCTTAATTAGATAACAGAGTCCTTGCATCTGTCAAGAGCTAGTTAATGCAAATTAATTGCATTTTAGATTGGTGTGCGACCCTTCTATCTAGTTGGGGACTACTTGCCTATTATGGTTAGCGGTAGGGTATTGACAAACGGCCGCCTAAAATGCTAGGGCAAGAGCTAGAAAAAATTCTCATATAGGAAATGACAGGAGTCAATAAAATACCTCCACTACTCTTGACAATAGATATCATCTAGTCTACTATCTTTAAAGTCGATAGTCGTAAAGTCCCTGAAGCTGATGTCGAAGCTGGCTCGGACTGAAAATTGCCCCAAAATCATTCGATTTGAGATTTTAGATTTGAGATGCTTTCGATTGACCCCACGAATCAATTCGGGGGCTTGAGGATTTGAGATTCCAGATGCTCCCGATTGATTCGGTGGATCGATCGCGTGGCGGGTACCACCTTTGAAATTCGCTTGTCCTTGCCGAACAGGGCGATCGACCACAAAACGTGAAAACAAGCGTTAATCACCCGAATTGAAGACTAAAACGCGCTGATGGGAGACTCGTAACGCCTGACAACTGTTCACAGAAAGTCTATGTGGCAAGAATTTGGCGGAACTGGTTGGCGTACTGCAAACAAGATTTATTAGGTGAAAAGAATCGATGAGTGACGCAAGCATTAAGGGAAACCAACTCACCGAAAGTTGTACCAATTTGGTGGAACTCCTACAAAACAGAGCGCTACACCAACCAGAGCAGAAATATACATTTCTGTTAGACGGAAAAACTGAAACCGCCAGTTTGACTTATCGACAGTTAGATGCGATCGCCCGATCGCACGCCGTGCGACTTCAGACATTGGGGCTGACTGGCGAACGAGCCTTACTGCTTTTCTCACCAGGATTGGACTATCTCGCCGCCTTTTTTGGATGTTTGTACGCCAAAGTGATCGCCGTTCCCCTTTATCCGCCGAAGCTGAAGCGGAATTTAGGGAAAATTAGTGCGATCGCCAAAGACGCAGGAGCAACAGTTGCGATCGCTCCCACACGACACCTGGAAAATTTAGAGCAACTGTGCGAGCAAGCCCCGGAACTAAAAGCGATGCACTGGCTGAGTGCAGAGGTGCTTTGCGGTGACGGCGAAAAATGGCAGCAGCCACCCATCCATCCCGACGAAGTGGCTTATCTTCAGTACACTTCCGGCTCAACCTCCACCCCCAAAGGTGTAATGGTGAGCCACGCCAACGTTTTGTATAACATCGAATACATTCACCGAGGTTTTGACCACGATGCCGAAAGCGTTGCGGTAACGTGGCTTCCCCCCTTTCACGACATGGGGTTAATTGACGGATTGCTCAAACCTTTGTATCTGGGAATTCCCTCTTACTTCATGCCGCCAGCCGCGTTTATTCAGAACCCGATGTGCTGGTTGGAAGCGATTTCACACTACAAAGCTACCCACAGCGGCGGGCCAAATTTTGCTTACGACTTGTGCGCTAGCAAAATCAGCAAAATCTTGGATCGCCAAAAAACGCTCGATTTGAGCAGTTGGCGCGTCGCCTATAACGGCGCAGAACCCATCCACAAAGAAACCCTAGAGCGATTTACCAAAGCTTTTGAACCCTGCGGTTTTCACGCCGATGCGTTTTGTCCTGCTTACGGAATGGCAGAAACCACGCTAAAAATTGCCACGGTTCGCAGCGGGACAACACCGACTTTCTTAGCTGTTGATGCTGGGGCGCTGGAAAATAATCACATTGTAGAAGCATCAACAGGCGAGGGGGGCGCGAGAACTTTAGTCGGCTGCGGTTTCCCTGAATTTGGCACTAAAGTTGCGATCGTCAATCCCGAATCTCTGACACAATGCCAGCCGCAGGAAGTCGGAGAAATTTGGGTAGCTGGCCTCACAGTTGCGCGAGGCTATTGGAATCGCCCAGAAGACACAGAAAAAACCTTTCAAGCATATCTTTCAGATACCCGCGAAGGGCCATTTTTGCGAACCGGAGATTTAGGCTTTTTGCGCGACGGAGAACTGTTTATTACAGGGCGACTCAAAGATTTGATTATCATCCGAGGTCGCAATCTTTATCCCCAAGATATAGAAAGAACAGCAGAACGGAGCCATCCCAGTTTGCGGCTAGGGGCGATCGCAGCATTTTCCGTAAAAATTGCCGGCATTGAACAACTCGTTATTGTCCAAGAAATAGAATCTCGCAAAACACCGACCAATAGCGAGGAAATTATCAGCGCCATCCGATCCCGCATTGCGATCGAATATGAAATACAAGCCTATGGAGTAGTGCTGATTAAGCCCGGAAGCATTCCCAAAACTACCAGCGGTAAAATTCAACGTCGCGCCGCCTGTGCAGACTTTCTAGCTGACAAATTGGAAGTTGTCGCCAGTAGCATTTTAGAGATATCTGATTTTGTTGAAATAGAGAATCGCCTGACGCGAGAAAATCTGCTGACAGCCGAGTTAGAAGAACGGCAGGCACAGTTAGAAACCTATTTGCGACAGCAGGTAGCGAGGGTGCTGAAAGTCAGCGTTTTCCAAATCCCATCGGCACAGGATTTTAGTAACTTGGGTTTCGATTCATTGGCGGTATTTGAATTAAAAAATCAGCTCGAAACGGATCTCAAAATTGCTTTATCAATAGAAGACTTATTCGAGAAATTAAGCCTTGCTCAACTAACAGCCAAAATTTTAGAAAAATTGGCAGAAGCGCCGACAATTGAGTCTATTCAGGCAGTTTCTCGCTCACACCATCTTCCCCTGTCTTTTGCCCAAGAGCGCTTGTGGTTCTTCGACCAATTGGAACCGGGAAACCCCTTCTATAACCTCTGCGGTGCAGTTCGGATTACAGGACAACTCAATGCAGAAACGCTCAGACAAAGTATTGAGAAAATTATCGAGCGACACGAGATTTTAAGGACTGCTTTTGCTGGTGGAGAAAAAGCACAAGTACAAGTACAAGTTATTTTTGATGCCAAAAGTTTCCCATTACCGCTGATAGATTTGAGCGATCGCTCCCCGGAGAAAGGCGAAATAGCAGCGCAAGAACTGTCGGCGCAAGAAGCACAATCGCCCTTTGATTTGACTCAGCCAAATCTGCTCCGCGCCAAGCTTCTGCGCCTATCTGAAATAGAACATACCCTGCTCTTGTCCGCCCACCATATCATTTTTGATGGGTGGTCTTTAGGCGTATTTTTACGGGAAATAGCTGCATTTTATGAAGGATTATCTAATAAGAATTTAGCCGCGATTCCACCGCTGCCAATTCAGTATGCAGACTTTGCAACTTGGCAGCGCCAACAAATGCAGGGAGAAATATTAGAAACTCAACTTACTTACTGGAAGCAGCAGTTAAGTGGCAGCACAGCAGTTCTAAATTTACCAACAGACTTTTCTCGTCCCGCTGTTCAAAGTTACAAGGGAGGTCGGCAATTATTTGAATTGCCAGAACACTTAACCGAGGCAATTAGGCAATTGAGTCGCCGCGAAAAAACTACTGTATTTATGACATTGCTGGCAGCATTCAAAACACTGCTTTACCGCTACACGGGGCAAGAAGATATCCTTGTTGGTTCACCAATTGCCAGCCGCAATAGCAGCGAAATCGAATCATTGATTGGATTTTTTGTCAATACTTTAGTCCTGCGGACTGACTTAAATGGAAATCCCACTTTTCGAGAGTTGCTGAGTCGAGTGCGAGAGGTTGCATTAGGCGCTTACGCGCATCAAGATGTACCGTTTGAGAAGTTGGTAGAAGAATTGCAGCCGAATCGAGATTTAAGTCACTCGCCTTTATTCCAGGTGATGTTTGCCTTTCAAAATGCCTCTGAATTCGCCTTAGAATTGCCGGGTTTAAGCCTGAACTGCCAACAGATTCACAGCGGCACAGCAAATTTCGATTTAACGCTGGAATTAGAAGCGACAGCAACAGGTATTAGAGGGTGGTTTGAATACAGCGTAGACTTATTTTCACCGACCACTATTGCGCGAATGGCAGGACACTTTCAGAACTTATTAGAAAGTATCGTTGCCAATTCTTCCGCACGACTGTCAGATTTGCCCATGCTTGCAGAAGCAGAACGCCTGCAACTTCTATTTGAGTGGAATAATACTGGGATAAATTACTCCCAAAATGGGTGCGTTCACCGTTTGTTTGAAGTGCAGGCTGCAAAAAACCCTGATGCTGTTGCGGTGCAATTTGAATGTCAAAGTTTCACATACAGAGAACTCAATAATCGCGCGAATCAACTTGCCCATTACTTGCTCTCTTTCGGCGTAAAACCAGATGCCATAGTCGGCGTTTATATTGAGCGATCGCTCGATGCGATTGTCGCAATTTTAGGCGTATTAAAAGCAGGTGGCGCTTATTTAGCTCTCGATCCGAATTATTCCAAAGAACGTCTTAATTTCATGTTAGAAGACGCTGGAGTTCAGGTACTGCTAACGCAAACACAATTAGCAGCAAACTTACCAGCGCAGAAGATTACTGTGATTTGCTTGGATGCAGAATGGGAGAAAATTTCTCCACAACATCAGTCAAATCCTGATAGCGCCGTTGGGCCAGAAAACCTCGCTTATATTATCTATACATCCGGGTCTACTGGCAAGCCAAAAGGGGTTATGGTGCAGCATCACTCTTTGGCGAATTATACGCAGGCTGCAAGTGTCGAATATGCCATTGAAGCGAACGATCGCATTCTTCAATTTGCTTCTCTCAGCTTCGATGTCAGTGCTGAAGAAATTTATCCCTGTTTAACGCGAGGCGCAACTCTGGTACTGCGCGAAAATTCCATGTCAGACAGTATTTCTTCCTTCCTACAAAAGTGCCGGGAGTGGGAAATCACTGTCCTGAATTTGCCGACAGCTTACTGGCACGAATTCACAGCCATGCTCAGTACCAAAACCCAAGAATTTCCCCCGTCAGTGCGCTTGACAATTATTGGTGGAGAAGCAGCGCTTCCAGCGTCGCTAGATCGGTGGCAAAAGTGCGTATCAGAAAAAGTGCGGCTTGTTAATGCTTATGGCCCCACAGAAACAACGATTTCCGCGACGTGGTGCCAGTTATCGGCAAATATTTCTACTGCAAAATCTCTGCCGATTGGCCGTCCAATTCCAAATGCCCGCACCTATGTACTCGATGCTAATTTGCAACCTGTTCCGATCGGAGTTCCCGGCGAACTTTATATCGGAGGTGCAGGGGTTGCGAGAGGATATATCAACCGTTCAGAGTTGAATCGAGAAAAATTTATTCCCGATCCTTTTAGCAAAGTGCAAGGCGTTCGCGAAGCGTGTGCGAAGCACTCTCGCCTTTACAAAACAGGCGATTTAGTCCGGTATCTCCCCGATGGGAATTTAGTATTTCTCGATCGCACCGATCGCCAAGTAAAAATTCGCGGTTTTCGCATAGAGTTGGGAGAAATTGAATCCACGCTCAGCCAACATCCAGACGTGCAAGAAGCCGTCATTTTGGCGCGTGACGAAGATTCAGCCGGAAAGCGCTTAATCGCCTACCTCGTTTTAAACTCAGCAGTCAGCATTGACAACTCTGCACGGATTAAAAATCTGCGCTCTTTTCTCCAGAAAAAACTGCCAGATTATATGGTTCCTGCCAGTTTCATGTTTTTAGAAGCGATGCCACTGACACCAAACGGTAAGGTAGATTTTAAGGCACTTCCCGCACCGGAAACGAACAGTTCAGATGCGGATTTTATCGCTCCTCAGACTTTAGAAGAACAAGTATTAGCGGAGATTTGGGCGGAGGTTCTGGGTTTAAAACAGGTGGGAATCAATGACAATTTCTTTGAGTTGGGAGGTCACTCTTTGCTAGCAACTCAACTAATTGCCAAGGTGCGCGATCGCTTTCAAGTCGAGCTATCGCTGCGCTGCTTGTTTCAATCCCCCACTGTCGCCAGTTTGGCAGTTGCGATCGCCCAAGCTAAGAGCCAGCAGTCGCCCGAACCCCTGATTTCACTGCCCGCGATCGCCCCCGATGCTCAAAATCGCTACCAACCCTTTCCGCTCAACGAAATGCAGCAGGCGTACTGGATCGGGAGAAATAGCTTCTTTGAAATGGGCAATGTTGCGATTCACGGTTATGTAGAAATTGAGAGCGACGAGTTAGATTTAGAGCGGTTTAGCCTCGCGTGGGAGCGAGTTGTAGAGCGTCACGATATGCTGCGGGCGATCGTCCTTCCGAATGGACAGCAGCAAATTCTGGAAAAGGTACCCGCTTATAAAATTGAGGTTTTGGATTTGCGATCGATCGATTCAAAAGTTGCCGGCGAACAACTCGAAGCAATCCGCGATCGGCTTTCCCACCAAGTGCTACCGCTCGATCGCTGGCCGCTGTTCGAGATTTGTGCTTCCAAAATTAATAAACGCCGCATCCGCCTCCACATCAGCATTGACGCCTTGTGCATAGACGGCTGGAGTTTTCAAATTTTGTTTGGCGATTTGGTCAAGTTTTACCGCAATCCCCACACTGCGATCGCGCCCTTGCAACTTTCTTTCCGCGACTGCGTGTTAACCGCGATCGCCTTAGAAAAATCCCCACTTTACCAGCAATCCTTAGATTACTGGCGAACTCGTCTCAAAACCCTGCCACCAGCGCCGGAATTGCCCCTCGCCAAACAGCCGAATTCCTTAACACAGCCGCGATTTAAACGCTGGAGCGATCGCTTAGATTTCTCAACTTGGCAGCGACTCAAAACGCGCATAGCTCGCGCCAGCCTCACTCCTACGGGTTTATTGCTCGCCGCCTATGCAGAGGTGCTTTCCCTGTGGAGCAAAACACCTCGGTTTACCCTCAACGTGCCGCGCTTTAATCGCCTTCCTCTGCATTCTCAAGTTGAGGAAATTATTGGAGAATTTGCCTCATTTACTCTGCTAGAAATAGATAACTCCAAGCAAGAAAGTTTTGAAGTACGAGCCAAGCGACTGCAAGAACAACTTTGGCAAGATTTAGAGCACCAATATGTCAGCGGTGTGCGCGTTTTGCGAGAACTCGCTCAAGCGCAAGGTACAACGGCAGCGTTGATGCCGGTCGTGTTTACGATCGATCCGCAAAACGCGCCAGGGGAAGATACTTCTATCTTTTCTCTCATTCAAGAATTGGGAGAACTGGTGCACATTATCGGTCAAACTCCGCAAGTTTGGATCGACGCGCAATTTACCGAAACTGCCCAGGGGCTGTCTTTTAGCTGGGATGCGGTGGAAGAACTCTTCCCGCCAGGACTGATCGATGAGATGTTTGATGCCTACTGTCGCCTATTGCAACGCCTCGCTAATGAAGAGGAAACTTGGCAGAAAACGGTGCAGTTTCAGCAAGCTTTTACTAACGGTATTGATGCACCCATTCCCGATGGATTGCTGCACGAATTGTTTGCTGAGAAAGTTGCGTCGCGATCGCACGAACCCGCTGTCATTACGCGCGATCGTACCCTCACTTACGAGGAACTCTATCGGCGATCGAATCAAGTCGCTCATCGCTTGCGAAATCTCGGAGTTCGCCCCAACCAATTGGTTGCCGTCGTCATGGAGAAAGGATGGGAGCAAGTCGTCGCTGTCTTGGGAATTCTAGCCTCTGGAGCTGCTTATTTACCCGTAGATGCGGCGCTGCCAAAAGAGCGGCTTTGGTATGTGCTGGACAATGGTGAAGTTGAGATTGTTTTGACACAATCTCAGTTAAATCAACGCTTGAAATGGCCGAAAAATGTGCGGCGAATTTGTCTCGATACTGAGGAATTAGCAACAGAAAGCGGCGAAGCTTTGGAATCAGTGCAGGAGGCGGAAGATTTAGCTTATGTGATTTATACTTCCGGCTCAACTGGCTTGCCGAAAGGCGTGGCGATCGCCCACCGAGGTGTAGTCAATGCGATCGCTCAAACGAACCAAGTATTTAATGTGGTCGAGTGCGATCGCGCGATCGCAGTCACCGCACTGCACCACGATATGTCGGTTTACGATATTTTCGGCATCCTAGCAGCCGGGGGTGCGATCGTCATTCCCGATGCCGCACAACGGCTAGACCCCGCTCACTGGGCGCAATTGATGGTAAAAGAGCGCGTCACCATTTGGAACTCGGTTCCCCCGATGATGGAAATGCTGCTCGATTACGCTGCAGGACGTTCTGAAGTGTTGCCGGAGTGTTTGCGCTGGGCGTTTCTCGGCGGAGATTGGATACCGATAACGCTCCCTGAGAGGTTAAGGGCGATCGTCCGTGAATGTCGCGTTGTCAGTGTTGGCGGCCCAACTGAAACCACTCTCTGGAACATCTGGTATCCGGTAGAAACTGTTGATTCTTCTTGGAAAAGCATTCCCTACGGATCGCCGATCGCGAACACCCGCTATTACATTTTGAATGAAAGGCTCGAAGACTGTCCCGTCTGGGTTGCCGGCGAGATGTGCTGTGCGGGAGTTGGACTGACAAAAGGATATTGGCGGAATGAAGAAAAAACTCGCGCCAGTTGCCTCACGCACCCCGTCACGGGCGATCGCTTGTACCGAACGGGAGATTTAGGGCGCTTCCTCCCTGACGGCAATATCGAATTTTTAGGACGAGAAGATTTCCGCCTGAAAATTCGAGGATTCCGCATCGAAGCCGGAGAAATTGAAGCTGCTTTGAACGAGCACCCAGCAGTCAAAACATCCATTGTCACCGCCTTCGGAGAAAATCACAGTCAAAAACGCTTAGTAGGGTATATTGTTCCCCAACAAAACGCTGCCCCGGCGGTTGAAGAATTGCGCCAATTTCTGAGTGAAAAACTGCCCGATTATATGGTGCCGTCTACATTGATAATTCTGGACGCGCTGCCACTTTCGGCGAACGGCAAAGTTAACCGTAAGGCTCTGCCCGAACCGGATGCTGCAATTCCAGAAGCCAAGAATTTTGTCGCGCCTCGCACTCCTATTGAGGAAATATTAGCGAGAATTTGCTGTGAGGTTCTCGGCATTGAGCAGTTAAGTATTACCGATAACTTTTTTGAACTAGGAGGAAATTCGCTGCTGGCAATTCAATTAGCAGCAAAAATTCGAGAATATTGTCAGATTGAATTGCCTTTGTGCGAAATTTTTGCAGGACGATCGCTCGCCGTACTTGCCGAAAATATTTCTGAAGCCAAAAACAAAAATGCGGCCGTTGAAGAACCCGCGATCGCGCCTGTTTCGCGATCGGCATACCGGAGGTCGCTATCCTCTTTGCAATAAGTGATGAGTCGCGGGCGATCGGCCGATCGCCCATAAGTAATCCCCAATTATCGGCTGCAATCCTCTATTCCCAATTGCCAATTCCCAATTATCAGTTACCAATCCCATGACCGAGAATTTCTTGATGGTACAAGCCCCCTGATTTATCCGTGGAATCAATCCAAAATCTCAAATCTAAAATCCTCAAGAAAGAGACTCGATCCGTGGGGTCAATCCAAAATCTAAAATCTAAAATCTAAAATCTAAAATCCCATGACGGTGCATTTTTCCGAAAAACCTCCAACAGATACTCGCGACTCTGCGAATACTTCCGAAGAAGAAGTATTTGCATTTCCCACCTCTTTTGCCCAGCAAAGACTGTGGTTTATCGATCAATTAGAACCGGGAAATCCTTTTTACAATCTTCCGGCGGCTGTCTTACTGAAAGGCAAGCTAAATGTAGTAGTGCTAGAACGAAGTTTCAAGGAAATTGTGTGCCGTCACGAAGCTTTGCGAACGACATTTGCCACTGTAGACGGTCAACCCGTGCAGGTGGTTGGTGAAAAGTTTAATTTCGGACTGCAACTTTTAGACTTGCAAAAATTGTCCGAAATTCAACGAGAAGCGGAAGTCAAAAAACTGGCAGCAGCAGAAGCTAGCAAACCTTTTGACCTCACCAAAGGGCCGCTGTTGCGAGCTAATTTGCTACAGTTAGATGCTGAGAAATATGTCTTGCTGCTGACGCTGCACCACATTATTTTTGATGGCTGGTCAATCGGAGTCTTTCTGCAAGAATTAGCAGCACTTTACGAAGCGTTTTCGATTGGCAAACCATCCCCACTTCCCGAACTTCCCATCCAGTACGCCGATTTTGCTATTTGGCAGCGGGAATGGCTGGCTGGCGATTCCGTGGGGGATAGCTTCGCTTCACGCTTGCAAACTCAACTTAACTACTGGAAAAAGCAGCTCAGTGGCGCTCCCCCCTTGCTGGAATTGCCAGCCGATCGCCCCCGTCCCCCCGTGCAAACCTATCGGGGCGCGAAAGAATCATTGCTCATCCCGAAAACGCTAACGGCAGCCCTCAAAAAGCTCAGCCGCCAGGAAAATGCCACCCTGTTTATGACCCTGCTAGCAGCCTTTAAAACGTTGCTCTATCGCTATACAGGACAGGCAGATATCCCCGTTGGTTCTCCCATCGCCAACCGCAACAGAGCGGAAATTCAAGGGCTAATCGGGTTTTTTGTCAATACTTTGGTATTGCGAACTGATTTGTCAGGTGCTCCCACTTTTCGGCAGTTGCTCGATCGCATTCGGGATGTGAGTTTGGAAGCTTACGCTCACCAGGATTTGCCGTTTGAGAAATTGGTTGAAGAGTTGCAACCAGAGCGCAATTTGAGCTACAATCCGCTGTTTCAAGTAGCTTTTGTTTTGCAAAGTGCGCCCGTTGCTGCTGAATCAATCGCCGGACTAAATCTTATTCTTTTAGATGTTGAGAATCAGACAGCAAAGGTTGATTTAACCCTGCATTTAGAAGAACAGCAGGAAGAAATTAGCGGTCAGTTTGAATACAGCACAGATTTATTTGATGCAGCCACAATCAATCGGATGGCGGGGCATTTTCTCACCTTGCTGGAGGGCATAGCTGCCAACCCCGATCGGCGGATTGAAGAGTTGCCGTTGCTGGGGGAAAAAGAGCGGCATCAGTTGTTGGTAGAGTGGAATGACACCCGCGCCGATTATTCGAGCGATCGCTGCATTCATCAATTATTTGCAGCGCAGGTCGATCGAACTCCCGATGCCATTGCAGTCGTATTTGAAGACCAAAAACTCACCTACCGCGAGCTGAATGAACGAGCCAACCAACTCGCGCATTACCTGCAAAAACTCGGCGTTAAACCAGAAGTTTTGGTGGGAATTTGCGTCGAGCGAGCGATCGATACAATCGTCGGTATTCTCGGTATTCTCAAAGCTGGGGGCGCTTACGTTCCGATCGATCCAGCCAACCCGCGCGATCGCCTTGCTTTTATACTCGAAGACGCACAGGTAAATGTGCTGCTGAGTGAGAAAAAGTTGTTGCCAAATCTGCCTAAATCCAGCGCCAAAATCGTTTTTCTCGATGCCGATCGAAGTGCTTTCTCCCAACACAGCAAAGAAAATCCCGCCAGCGCCACCACTGCCGAAAATCTCGCCTATATTATCTACACTTCTGGCTCAACTGGCATCCCCAAAGGCGTTTTAGTTTCTCACTCAAACGTCCTCCGCCTGTTTGCTGCTACCCAGTCGCAGTACAACTTCAACGAGCAAGATGTGTGGACGCTGTTTCACTCCTATGCCTTTGACTTCTCAGTCTGGGAAATTTGGGGCGCTTTGCTATACGGCGGGCGACTCGCGATCGTGCCTTATTCAGTCAGCCGATCGCCCCAAGAATTTTACAACTTGCTATGCAAAGAAAAGGTAACAGTTCTCAACCAAACTCCTTCTGCATTTTACCAGTTGATAAAAACAGAAGAATCTGTCGGAATTGGCCAAGATTTAAGCCTGCGCTTAGTGATTTTTGGCGGGGAAGCTTTAGACTTGCAAAGCTTAAAACCTTGGTTCGATCGGCACGGCGATCGGCACCCCCAACTTGTCAATATGTATGGCATTACAGAAACCACAGTCCACGTCACCTATCAGCCGCTGACTGTCGCTGATTTAAGTAAAAATGCCAGCCTTATTGGCCGTCCAATTCCTGACTTGCAAGTTTACCTGCTCGATCGCAACTGCCAACCCGTTCCGATCGGCATTCCTGGGGAAATTTACGTGGGTGGTGCTGGCGTCGCGCGGGGCTATCTCAATCAGCCAGAATTAACGGCCGATCGGTTTATTTCCAATCCCTTTAATGACAATTTGAAAGCGCGGTTGTACAAATCGGGAGACTTAGCTCGCTACCTACCGAATGGCGACATTCAATACTTGGGACGAATTGATCGCCAAGTAAAAGTGCGTGGTTTCCGCATCGAATTGGGAGAAATTGAAGCAGCCCTAGGACAGCATTCCGATGTGTCGCAGGCTGTAGTTATAGTGCGAGAAGATGTGCCAGGAGATAAGCGATTGATAGCTTATATAAGTGCTAATTCAGCAGCACAAAATAAGCATTCTATACTGATTCACGAACTACGCTGCTTTCTGAAAGGAAAATTGCCGGAATACATGATACCTGCTGCTTTTGTGACACTGGAGGCGCTGCCTTTAACAAACAACGGTAAAGTCGATCGCAAAGCCCTGCCTGCACCGGAGCGCGATCGCCCAGAACTCGAAGAGGCATTCGCCGCGCCCACCACGGCTATTGAGAAAATCCTGGCAGAAATTTGGGCGCAAGTATTGGGGTTAGAACAAGTGGGAATTGACGACAATTTCTTTGAATTGGGCGGCGATTCTATCCTCAGCATTCAAGTCATTTCTAAAGCCAATCAAGCTGGGTTGCGACTCACACCAAAAAAAATATTTCAATACCAAACTATTGCCCAATTAGCAGCCGTTGCCGATACAGCTCAGCCCCAACAATCGGAACAAGGATTAATCATTGGTGAAGTTCCGCTGACACCGATTCAGCAATGGTTTTTCGAGCAAAATCTCTCCGATCCGCACCACTGGAATCAGGCGGTGCTTTTAGAGTTGCAGCAACCTCTCGAACCTGCATTAATTGAGTCAGTTTTGCAGGAATTGCTGAAGCACCACGACGCGCTGCGCCTGCGTTTTGTGCCAGGAGAATCTGGCTGGCAGCAGGCGATCGCTCGCCCTGACGAGGTTGCTCCGTTTACCTGCATTGATTTGTCGTCGCTACCTCCAGAGGAGCGAGAAGCCGCTTTCCAAAATGCTGCCACTCAGTTGCAAATTAGTTTAAATTTGTCCGAGGGGCCATTACTTCGCGCTGCCCTATTTGACTTGGGTCAACATCAGCCAAATCGCTTGTTATTGGCCATTCATCACTTAGCGGTTGATGCTGTTTCTTGGCGAATTTTAATTGAGGATTTTCAGACAGCTTACGGGCAAATTAGTGGCGGCGAAACAGCCGCGCTACCGCCCAAAACAACCTCATTTAAGCAGTGGGCAGAACGCTTGCATGAGTGGGCGCGATCGCCCGAATTGCAGGGAGAGTTCGATTACTGGTTCGCCCTTTCTCATCAACCAACTTCTAGCTTGCCAATAGATTTCCCCACAGCAGCTAATTTAGTTGCATCTGAAAAAACAGTATCCGTTGCTTTGAGTGTTGAAGAAACAAAACTGCTCTTACAAGAAGTACCTGCCGTTTACCGCACGCAAATTAACGATGTATTGCTAACTGCTTTAGGTCAAGCATTTGCACGCTGGACTGGCAATAACTCACTTTTACTGGACTTAGAAGGTCACGGGCGCGAAGATATATTTGAGGGAGTAGATTTGTCGCGCACAATCGGCTGGTTTACAGCAGTTTTTCCTGTCCTGTTAAATTCAGAAAAACATTCCGATCTAGGCTCTGCCATCAAATCAGTGAAAGAGCAGTTACGCGCAGTACCAAATCGCGGTGTTGGCTTCGGTATCTTACGATATTTAAACCCAGAAACTGCTAAAAATTTGCACAAATTGCCGCAAGCTGAGGTAAGCTTTAACTATCTCGGACAGTTTGACCAAGTGCTGCCAAAAGCTTCTTTATTAATGCTGTCTTCCGAGCCGAGTGGCCCCCTTCGCAGCCCGCGCGGAAATCGGCGTTACCTACTGGAAATTAACGGGTTTATTGCCAGCAACAAGCTGCAATTAGATTGGACGTACAGCGAAAGTATTCACCGACGAGAAAGCATTGAAAATTTAGCAACGGGCTTTATAGAATCGCTGCGATCGCTAATTCAATACTGTCTGTCACCCGACGCTGGTGGCTGCACTTTTTCTGACTTTGCAGATTTTAAGTGGAGCCAGTGGAGTCAGGACGATTTAGATAACATTACCGCAATTTTGGGAGAGCTTTAATATGATCAAAGGCAATATCGAAGATTTTTATCCCCTCTCCCCAGCGCAGCAGGGCATTCTCTTTCATTCTCTTTACCAGCCAGAATCGGGCGTATATTTCGGGCAACTGCTATGCGTCTTGCGCGGCGATCTCAATGTTTCTGCGTTTAGAAATAGTTGGCAAAAAGTTGTAGAGCGGCATCCCATTTTGCGGACTTCTTTCCTGTGGGAAAATTTGAAAGAACCCGTGCAAGCGGTGCGTAAGCAGGCTGCATTATCTTGGCAGGAAATAAACTGGCGATCGCTCTCTGTGTCAGAACAACAACAGCAGTTAGAAACGTTCCTAAAAGCCGATCGAGAGCAGGGCTTTGACTTGAAATCAGCTCCCTTAATTCGCATTGCACTGGCGCAGTTAGAAGCAGATACTTTTCAGTTTATTTTGAGCCACCATCACTTAGTTTTAGATGGGTGGTCGCTGGCGATCGTGCTTGAGGAAGTTTTTGCATTTTATCAAGCCTTCTCCCAGGGCGAGGAATTGCACCTCAAACGCCCTCGCCCTTATCGGGATTACATCGCGTGGCTGCACCAGCAAGATTTATCTGCGGCTGAGTCATTTTGGCGGCAAACTCTCAAAGGTTTTGCAGCTCCAACTGCGATCGCCCGATGCAATATTGTCGCGGGAAACCATTTAGAAAGTAGTGGCGAACAGCAGGTGATATTTTCTGCAACAGCCACGGCCACACTGCAATCTGCCGCGCGGCAGCATCAGCTAACATTAAATACCCTCGTACAGGCAGCTTGGGCGCTACTTTTGAGCCGATACAGTGGCGAGGAAGATGTGGTTTTTGGTACGGTTGTCTCCGGGCGATCGCCAGATTTAATCGGTGCTGAATCGGTAGTGGGACTGTTCGTAAATCCTCTGCCAGTGCGCGTAAAAATCAACCCACAGGATGTTATTTTATCCTGGTTGAAAGAACTCCAAGCGCAACAAGTTGAGGCGCGGCAGTATGAGTACAGCCCCCTCGTTGAGGTGCAGGGGTGGAGCGAAGTTCCTCGGAGTTTACCTTTATTTGAGAGTTTCGTCGTTTTTGAGAATTATCCCTCGGATGCTTCTTTGCAAGAGAAGATTCACAACTTAAAAGTAGAGAATATTCGCTCCTTGGAAACAACGAATTATCCTCTAACGGTGATGGCGATGCCCGGTGCGGAATTGACGCTGAAAATTATTTTCGATCGTAGCTACTTTGAGGACAGTGCGATAGCGCGGATGCTCAAACACCTGCAAACTTTACTGGAAGGAATGGCTGCCAATCCTCACCAAAAACTATCCAATTTATCCTTATTGAGCGCCGCTGAACAACAACAATTACTTGTCCAGTGGAACGACACCCAAGCGGATTACCCCAAAAATTCCTCAATTCATGAATTATTTGCAGCACAAACAGAGCGAACCCCAGATGCAGTGGCTGCAATTTGCGAAAATGAACAATTGACTTACCGCGAATTGAATGCCAAAGCCAATCAAATCGCGCATTACCTGCAAACTCTCGGTGTAAAATCCGAAGTTTTGGTGGGAATTTGCTTAGAGCGATCGCTGGAAATGCTGGTGGCCATTTTGGGCATTTTAAAAGCCGGTGCCGCTTACGTTCCTCTCGATCCTGCTTATCCCCAAGAACGCCGATCCTTCATGCTAGCAGACGCAAAAGTTCCGGTGCTTTTGACTCAAAAAAACCTCCTAGAAACCCTCCCCGAACACAGCGCTAAAGTCGTCTGTATCGACGCAGAATGGCAGGAAATTTCCCGCGAGAGCGATCGCAACCCCGCTGTTAAAGTCGAAGCCGAAAACCTCGCTTACGTCCTCTACACTTCCGGCTCCACAGGCACTCCCAAAGGCGTACTCGGCACCCACCGAGGCACTGTCAATCGCTGTTTTTGGAACCCCTACCCTTTGATCGCAGAAGATATTTGCTGTCAAAAAACATCCTTAAATTTTGTCGATTCAATTTGGGAAATCTTTGCTCCTTTGCTGCATGGGTTGCCAACTGTGATTATTCCCGATCGAGCCGTCAAAGATATTAACCAATTCCTTCAAACCTTATCAAAGCAAAATGTAACGCGACTGGTTTTGGTTCCTTCTTTGTTGCGCGCTATCTTAGATTCCTTCCCTGATTTAGACAGGCGTTTGCCTCAATTAAAGTATTGGATTTGCAGCGGAGAAACTCTGCCGATGGAACTTTGCCAGCAATTTCGAGAGCAGATGCCCCAGCGGGTATTAATCAATCTTTATGGCTCTTCGGAAGTAGCTGCGGATGTGACGTGGTACGATGCAACTCACTGTGTCGAGAAAGTTCCAATTGGTCGCCCGATCGCCAACACGCAAATTTACCTGCTCGATCGCAATTTGCAACCCGTTCCCATAGGAATTCCCGGCGAGATTTACGTCGGTGGCGATGGATTGGCAAAGGGCTACTTAAACCGCCCCGAATTAACCTCGGAGAAATTCATTTCTAACCCGTTTGGGCCAGAAAAATTAGATTTTGTCGGTAACTCTCATCAAAAAGTTTTGTTCAAAACAGGCGATATCGGTTGTTACCTGCCGGATGGTAATATAGAATTTCTGGGCCGTAGTGATTGCCAAGTAAAAATTCGCGGTTTCCGCATCGAACTAGGAGAAATAGAAGCAGCGCTTTCTCAACATTCTTCTGTGTCCACCGCTGCTGTTTTGCTTCAGGAAAAAGTACCGGGCAGTCAACGCCTAGTCGCTTACCTAGTTGCTAACTCAGAGTTCAGAAATCAGCAGCCAGAACTTATTTCCGAACTGCGTTCATTCTTAAAGCACAAACTGCCCGATTACATGGTGCCTTCAGCTTTTGTGCTATTAGATGCGTTGCCACTAACGCCCAACGGAAAAATTGACCGCCTCGCCTTATCTCAAAAGTGCGATTACGTTTCTGATGAAACAGCCTTCACTGAGCCACAAACGCCCACAGAGAAAGAAATTGCTGAGATTTGGACTGCTCTTTTAGGGCTAGAAAAAGTAGGAACTAACCAAAGCTTTTTTGACCTCGGCGGTCACTCTCTGATGGCAACACGGTTAATATCGCGAGTGCGATCGTGCTTTGGGGTAGAGTTAGCGCTGTGCGATTTTTTTGCCGCTCCCACCATTCAGAATTTAGCTGAACTAATCGAGGAAGAAATTCTGGCAAATGCCGATTCTAACCAGATAGATAAATTGCTCGATATTTTAGAAAATATTGATGGAGAGGAAGCACAAACTGTGATGCTGACTGAGTAAATATCGGGTTAGTAAAAAAGCACAAACAGCTATTTTTTCCTTAAAAAGTCGGTGGAATAGGAGAGAAAAAACATTTAACAGGATTAATCGCAATGAGTAAACTAACAGTAAAAACCAAAAATCCTCAAGATATAATGCAGCCATTAACAGCCTCAAAAACCCCAATTGAAGAAAAGTTAATGGAGCTATTCAGTGCCTCAGAAAAGTCATTTTTGGCAGAGGAAGCAATGGAGGAGCGAATTTCTGCGATTGTTCAAGACTTTTTGTACGCAAAAACCGCGAGTACAGATATTGACTTAGAGTTAATTATTCAGGAGTTTAGGGAAAACAAAATTCCCGCCTTTCCTAAAGATGTTGGGAATTATATCGATGATTTTGCCAAAACCCTCGTTGCCCATTCCATTCACACATCTTCCCCCCGATATATCGGTCACATGACGAGCGCACTTCCCTATTTTGTGCGCCCGATCGCGAAGCTTTTAACCGCGATGAATCAAAATTTAGTCAAGATGGAAACTGCCAAAGTTTTAAGCCCCTGCGAGCGCCAGACTTTAGCAATGATGCACCGATTAATTTACAATTTTTCTGAGGATTTTTATAACCAGCACATTCAAAAAAGTGACAGCACGCTCGGTATCATGGTAACGGGCGGCACCCTAGCTAATATCACAGCCATGTGGTGCGCTCGCAACGCTTCTTTAGGGCCAAAAAATAACTTTAGTGGCATTGAAAAAGAAGGGTTGTACGCAGCTTTAGAGTTTTACGGCTACAAGGGAATGGTGATAATCGGCTCCAGTTTGATGCACTATTCTTTTGAAAAGGCTGCCGGTTTATTAGGCATTGGCGATCGCAATCTCCTAAAAATTCCCACCGATTCCAATCACCGCATGGATTTGGCAGCGCTGCGCCAAACTGTAGCCGAATGCCGCGATCGCAACCTGCACATTCTGGCAATTATCGGTATTGCAGGCAGCACGGATTCGGGAAGTATCGATCCGCTTCCAGAAATAGCGGCGATCGCGCAAGAAGCAAACGCTCACTTTCACGTCGATGCTGCTTGGGGCGGCCCCGTGCTTTTTTCCGAACGTCACCGACACAAATTCGCAGGTATTCAACTAGCAGATTCCGTCACCATAGATGGACACAAACAAATGTATTTGCCAATGGGAATCGGCCTGGTTTTATTCCGCAATCCCCAAACCGCCAAAGTTATTGAAAAACACGCGCCCTACACGGTGCGAAAAGAGTCCATCGATCTAGGCAAGCGATCTCTCGAAGGCTCTCGATCGGGTGCGAGTTTGTTCTTGCAAGCAGCGTTGAATATCATCGGCCATCAAGGCTATGAGTTTTTGATAGATGCAGGCATCCATAAAACCCAGCACTTCGCCAATTTAATTCGGGAAAATCCAGCATTTGAATTGCTGCTAGAACCAGAAATTAATATTCTTTTATACCGCTACATTCCAGAAACCTTCAGGGAAAAAGCAGCCAAAAAACAACTGGCAGAAGCAGACAACCACTTCATCAATCAATTTAACGAGCGCCTTCAGGAGGCCCAGCGGCGAGCCGGTCACACCTTCGTATCGCGAACAACCGTGCAAAACACCTGTTATGGCAAAACCGTTCCCATTGTTGCTTTTCGAGTCGTCCTTGCCAACCCCCTCACCACTGAAGCAGATATCAACTTTGTTTTAAACGACCAGCTCAAAATAGCAGCAAAGCTTTCCTTAACGATCGCAAACAGCGACAACTGCGAGAAGGTGAATTATGATGTCTACTAATCGTTCAGAACGACTAAAAAACCTCTCGCCCCAGCAGCGAGCGCTCCTCCTCAAAGCATTGGGCAAAGAGGCAGTACAGGCCGAGCAATCTAAGCGTATTCCCAGGCGATCGCAGCAAAATTCTGCTCCCCTTTCTTTTGCCCAGCAACGACTGTGGTTTCTCGATCGATTGTCTCCCGAAAACCCTGCCTACAACCTTCCTGCTGCTGTGCGTTTGCAAGGACAATTGAATTTGTCAGCACTGCAACAAACACTCAATGAAATTGTCCGGCGTCACGAAGTTTTACGGACTGCTTTTGCAGAAGTAGACGAGCAACCTGTCCAACTGATTTCTTCTTCCTTAAATTTCGCTTTGTCGGTGGTAAACTTGCAACATTTACCAGAAACTGAGCAGCAAGCTGAAATTGAGCAGCGTACTCTTGAAGAAGCCCAACGCCCCTTTGACTTAACGCGATCGCCCTTACTGCGAGGCACTCTCCTGCAACTTGGTTCGGCAGAATATGTGTTGCTGCTAACGATACACCACATTATTTCTGATGGTTGGTCTATGGGCGTATTGGTGCGAGAAGTGGCCGCACTTTATGAAGCTTTTTCCACTGACAAACCCTCTGAGTTGCCTGAACTTCCCGTACAGTATGCCGACTTCGCCAGTTGGCAGCGGCAGCATTTCCAGGGAGAGAAATTAGAAAAACAGCTCGCTTATTGGAAACAGCAATTGGGAGGCACTTTAGCTGTGCTGTCAACAGATAAGCAGCGCTCTCCCGTGCAAACTTTCCGAGGATCGCAGCAATCTTTTGTTATTTCTGCTCCTTTAACTGAAAGGCTGAAAACGCTCGCTCAGCAACAAGATGTCACCCTATTTATGACCTTATTGGCAGCATTTCAATCGTTGCTATACTGCCAAATCAAGCAGGACAACCTCGCTATTGGCTCTCCTATTGCCAACCGCAACCTCCTTGAATTAGAGGAAGTAATTGGATTTTTTGTCAATACTTTAGTGCTGCGAATTGACACCGCAGGTAATCCAACTTTCCGCGAACTACTCGGTCGAACACGCGAGGTAGCATTAGCAGCTTACGCTCACCCCGATGTCCCTTTTGAAAAGCTCGTCCTGGAATTGCAGCCGGAGCGAAATCTCAGCTATAACCCGCTATTTCAAGTGTGGTTTGTTCTCCAGAATGCACCCATACCCCCCCTGAAATTAGGCGATTTGACCTTGAGCATTCTGGAATTCGATGTCGGTATGTCGAGACACGACTTAAGCCTCACTCTCTGGGAGATTTCAGAAGGAATTCAAGGCTTATTTGAGTACAAAACAGACTTATTTGAAGCTACGACTATTGCCCGAATGGTGAGAGGTTTCCAAACCCTCCTCAACCAGGTAGTCATCCAGCCAGATATCAAGATGGACGACTTGGCTAAAATTATTGCCGAAGTCGAAAGGCAGCACCAAATCGAGCAGGAAAAACAAATTCATAGTTCGGGGATTAACAAATTAAAAATGGCTAAACGCAAAGTTATGAAAAGTTTAAACTGATGGCTCATATCAATTCCGGTTGCATTGGAATGATTAAACCGCAGAGTACGCAGAGAACGCAGAGGAAGAGAACAGAGAGATGAATAATTCCGATGAAGAGCGGATTTGATATCAATCTCTCAGGTTGTTTCGGGAAAAAGAGATAAATTTTTCACAAAACCAAAAACTATGACAAATACAGAAACAAAAAATCTCAATTCCCAAAAGTTAGGAGCAGTTAGGCGAAAAGCCGTCAGCCTGTCCTCAGAGGAATTAGTCAAAACCGCCTATCTCCAGCCCGAAAACTTTCTACCTCTAGTTGTTCAGCCAACAGTAGAAAAATTAAATCTCGCGGGTTGGGCACAGAACAATCGCTCATCAATTGAAACACAGTTATGGAAGCATGGAGGAATACTTTTCCGAGGCTTTGAAGTCGGCGATGTGAATGGTTTCGAGCAGTTTATTCAAACTCTTGCTGGCGACTTGTTGGAATATTCTTTTCGCTCAACTCCGCGTAGCTTGGTGAGCGGAAATATCTACACTTCCACCGAGTATCCTGCCGAGCAATTCATCCCACTGCACAATGAAATGGCTTATTCTCGAAATTGGCCACTTAAAATTGCTTTTTTCTGCGTTAAAAAAGCCGAACAAGGAGGAGAAACTCCGATCGCTAACAGCCGCAAAGTGTTTGAAAACCTGGATTCAAAAATTAGAGAAAAGTTTGCCCAGAACAAGGTTATGTATGTGCGAAATTACGGCGGTGGCGTAGATTTGTCCTGGCAAAATGTCTTCAATACTGATAGCAAGATTGAGGTAGAAGAGTATTGCCAACAAGCGGGAATTGAGTTAGAATGGAAAAGTGGCGATCGCTTGAGAACTCGGCAAATATGTCAAGCTATCGCTCAGCACCCAAAAACGCAGGAAATGGTGTGGTTTAATCAAGCTCACCTCTTCCACATTTCCAATCTAGAACCCGTCGTTCGCAAAGAGCTTTTAACTTCTTTCAAGCAGGAAGATTTACCCCGCAATGCTTATTACGGCGATGGCTCGCCCATTGAAGATTTTATATTAGACGAAATTCGTCGCTGCTATCAGCAAGAAACGATAGTTTTTCCTTGGGAAGAAGGAGATGTCTTGCTGCTAGATAATATGCTAGCCGCGCACGGACGCACCTCATTCTCTGGTTCGCGTCGAGTTGTTGTCGGGATGGCAGAACCGTTTAGCTGTCAAGATATTTAGACCCATGAAAGGAACAGTAGATATGCAAAATGAAACAATCGAAGGGTTTAGACTTTCTCCACAGCAACGACATTTGTGGGGGTTGCAGCAAAATAATTCTCAACAGATATATCGTGTTCGAGGTGCAATTTTAATTTCAGGAAACCTCGATCGAGAGATTCTGAAAAAGGCGCTGCAAAATGTCGTAAATCGGCACGAAATCCTGCGTACTAGCTTTCACTGCTTGCCAGGGATGACACTACCCCTGCAAGCGATCGCCCGCACTGGTGAAATTCCTATCTCAGAACACAATCTGAGCGGTTTGTCTCCCGAAGAACAAGAAGCTAAAATTGAAGCGCTTTTTCAGCAACTAAACCTGCTTGCTTTTGATTTTGAGCGCGGCCCACTTTGGCATCTCTCTTTAGTAACTTTGGGGGAAAACAAGCACCTATTGCTGGCGAACTTCTCTGCCTTAATTGCAGATAGTGTCACCCTGAAAAATTTTACCCGCGAACTCAGTCTTTCCTACTTAGCTTGTGGGCGCGGGGAAGAGTTCTCTGATGAGTCAATGCAATATGCCGATATTGCTGAGTGGCAAAATGAGTTACTCGAATCAGAAGAAACGGCAATCGGCAAAGAATACTGGCGCAAACAGAATCTTGAATCTTTGGATTGCTTAACGCTTCCTTGGGAAAAGCAGAATTCCGCTTCGGAATTTCCGCCGCTAGTAGAAAGGGTGGAAATTCGGGGTGATTTGTTGAACAGATTGGAAGCGATCGCGCAAAAACACCAAAGCGATATTTCTACATTCCTGCTGACTTGCTGGCAAATTCTCATTTGGCGGCTTACCAGACAGCCAAACCTGATAGTCGGCGTAACTGGAAACGGCAGGAAATATCAAGAATTAGAACACTCTCTGGGGCTGTTGAGTACCTATTTACCGCTACATTGCGACTTGCAAGACGAATTCAGTTTTGTAGAAGTTTGGCGACAAGTTGAGCTAAATCTCAAAGATATTCACACTTGGCAAGAATATTTCACCTGGGAAGAAACTCTAGAATCCGATAAAAGTAACGCTTTTTTGCCCATCTGCTTTGAGTGTGAAACAGAGCCAGAGAAATATGGCGAGTCTGGCGTTTCATTTTTGCTCGATCGGCAAGATGCCTGCCTAGAGCCATTCAAACTTAAACTTTCCTGTCTTTCACGAGGCAATTGCTTAATCACCGATTTTTGCTACGATCCGGCTTTATTTGAAGCTGAAGATATCAAACGCTTGTCAAAACACTTTCAGGCACTATTAGAAAGTGCAGTAAAAAGTCCACAAATTCCCATTAGTCAGTTAAATATACTGAGCGATCGCGATCGTCACCAACTTCTCATTGACTTTAACCAAACTCAAAAAGATTACCCAACAGACAAGTGCGTTCACCAGCTTTTTGAAGAACAAGCCCATCGCACGCCAGATAGCATTGCCGTTGTCTTTGAAAACCAAAAAATCACCTACCGAGAACTCAACGATCGCGCCAATCAACTGGCCCATCACCTGCAAAACTTGGGAGTTGAGCCAGAGGCAATTGTCGGAATTTGCGTCGATCGCTCTTTAGAAACAATCCTAGGAATGCTGGGCATTCTCAAAGCCGGTGGTGCCTATTTGCCGATCGATCCGGCAACCCCAGTAGATCGCAAAGCACTCATGCTAGAAGACGCTCAGGTGAAGGTTTTGCTGGCACAACAGCGGCTCATCGAAAGCTTGCCGAAAACTCAGGCAAATATTGTTTGCATCGATCGAGATATTCCGACTGTTTCTGCCTCTTACACGCCCCCTGTTTCTACAGACAATTTAGCTTACGTCATCTATACTTCCGGTTCCACTGGCATCCCCAAGGGAGTAGCGATCGAACACCGGCAACTGCTCAATTACCTGTACGCTATTCAGGAAAGATTAAACCTGCCATCTGGTGCCAGTTTCGCCACCGTTTCCACCTTCGCCGCCGACTTAGGAAACACAGCGATTTTCCCCGCCCTTTGTTTCGGCGGTTGCCTGCATATTATCTCCCAAGAACGCGCCACCGATCCAGAGGCACTGGGTGAATATTTTTCCCGCAATCCCATCGACTGCCTCAAAATAGTTCCCTCTCATCTAGCCGCCCTTTTAAATTCCTCCCAACCCAAGTCAATTTTGCCTGGTAAACGGCTTATTTTAGGTGGTGAAGCTGCCAACTGGAGCTTAGTTAAAACACTTCGCAATCTTGCTCCCAGTTGCTCAGTTTTCAATCACTACGGGCCAACAGAAACAACTGTAGGTGTGCTGACTTATCAAGTGGATTTTGATAAAACTGGGTGCGATTTTGAGACAGTTCCACTCGGTCTTCCGATTGCCAACACTCAGATTTATATCTTGGATTCTTACTTGCAGTCGGTGCCGATAGGCGTACCTGGTGAACTGTACGTCGGCGGTGATAATTTGGCACGCGGATATCTTAACCGCCCTGAATTAACCGCAGAAAAATTTATTCGCAATCCATTTGACACGCAAGCAAAAACACGACTGTACAAAACGGGTGATTTGGCTCGCTATTTGCCAGACGGAAACATCGAATTTATTGGGCGAATTGACAGTCAAGTAAAAATCCGGGGTTTCCGCATTGAATTGGGAGAAATTGAGGCGGTGCTGGGGCAGCATCCAGATATCGCGCAGGCTGTAGTTGTGGCGCGGGAAGACGAGATGGCACAAAAGCGCCTCGTGGCTTATTTGATTTCTGAGCAGAAACCAGCACCAAGCAGCAGCGAACTTCGCCGTTTTTTAGCGACAAAATTGCCTGATTACATGGTGCCTTGGGCTTTTGTAATGCTCAAAAGTTTGCCTTTAACTCCTAATGGAAAGATCGATCGGCGATCGCTCCCAGAACCTGACGAAATGCGGCCGGAGTTGACAGAAAACTTTGTTGCGCCTCGCACAAATATCGAGGAAGTTTTAGCCGCTATCTGGGCTGAAGTTCTCAAACTTGAAAAAGTCGGCATTTACGACAACTTTTTTGAATTAGGAGGGCATTCCCTATTAGCCACTCAAGTAATTTCCAGAGTGCGCCAAGCATTTCAGGTCGAGTTGCCTTTGCACCGTTTATTTGAGTCTGCGACTGTCGCCGATTTTGCTGTAGCGATCGCGCAAAAGCAAGTCGAACAAATAGACAGTGAAATGCTAGGGAGGGTGTTAGCAGACCTCGATCAACTTTCAGAAGCACAAATTCAGGAAATTCTCGCCCAGCAAGGAGTCAGCAAATGAGTGATTTAATTGAACGCATCGCGGGTCTTTCTCCCCAAAAGCGCGAGTTGCTGTTGCAGCGACTCAACCATAAAAAAGAAAGCGTTTCGCTAGCAAAAATTCTGCCTCAAAGTCGAGAGTCTAACACTTTTCCTCTGTCGTTTGCTCAACAGCGGTTGTGGTTTTTTGAGCAACTAAATGCAGGTAACTTTACCTATCATATCCTCGCCGGCGTGCGTTTGACGGGCACACTCGACGTCACAGCCCTCGATCGCAGTCTCAACGAACTTGTCAAGCGTCATGAAGTTTTGCGAACGGCTTTTAAGACAATAAATGGGCAACCCATTCAGGCGATCGCTTCCCATCTGGAATTGAAAATTTTAGAAATAGATTTGCGATCGCTTCCTGAAACTGAACAATCTCGCGAAGTTGAACGGTTAATCGCCGTAGAATCTCAGCAAGCTTTCGATTTGTCGCAAGCACCCTTATTGCGTGCCAAATTGCTGCACTTGAGCGATTCCAACTGGGTGCTGCTATTGAGTACGCACCACATCATTTTCGATGCCTGGTCAATGGGAATATTCATTCAGGAACTCGCCACGTTTTATCAAGCCTTTTGCACTGGCAAACCTTCTCCCCTTCCCGAACTGTCGGTACAGTACGCAGACTTTGCAAGTTGGCAGCGCCAGTGGTTGCAAGGAGAAGTTTTAGAGACGCAGCTTGCTTACTGGAAAAAACAGCTCGGAGGCAATCTTCCTGTACTAAATTTGCCAACAGATCGCCCCCGCTCGGCAGTACAAACCTTCCGAGGTGCGGTGCATAAATTCACTATTCCCAAGGCAATCGCAGAGGAAATCGTCCAATTGAGCCAGCGGGAAAAAGCTACTTTATTTATGACCCTATTGGCAGCGTTTAAAACATTACTTTATCGCTACACCGGGCAAGAAGATATTTTAGTCGGCTCCCCCATTGCTAACCGCAACAGACGCGAAATCGAGGAATTAATTGGCTTATTTGCTAACACTTTAGTTTTCCGAACCAATCTGTCGAGCAACCCAACTTTTAAAGAGTTACTGGCTAGAGTGCGAGAAGTAGCTATCGGCGCGTATAACCACCAGGATTTACCATTCGAGAAACTGGTAGAAATCCTACACCACGAACGAGATTTAAGTCATAATCCGCTATTTCAGGTGCTGTTCTCTCTGCGAAATGTTCGGACACCGCAGATAAAATTGCCAGGAGTGATGTTGAGCAATTTAGAAATAGAACGAAAAACGGCGAGATTTGATTTAGCGCTTGACCTGGAGGAAGGATTAGAGGGTATTAATGGAACGCTTGAGTATAGCCAAGATTTGTTTGACGCTAGCACTGCACGACGGATAGCCGGACATTTTATTACCTTACTAGAAAGTATAGCTACCAATCCCGAACAGCGCCTTTCAAATTTGCCAATCTTGACAAAACCTGAACAGCAGCAACTACTATTCGAGTGGAACAATACTCAATCGAATTTTCCGCAAGATAAGTGCATACATGAACTATTTGAAGCGCAGGCAGCACTGACACCAGATGCGATCGCTGTCGTTTTTGAAAATGAATGTCTGACTTACCGGGATCTGAACGAAAAAGCAAATAACCTCGCAAGTTACTTGCAAAAAATTGGTGTCAATCCAGAATTTTTGGTAGGAATTTATGTCGATCGCTCCCTAGACATGGTGGTAGGGCTTCTCGGCATCCTCAAAGCCGGTGGTGCTTACGTTCCCCTCGATCCAGCATATCCGCCAGAGCGCCTTGCATTCATGCTGGAAGACGCGCACATTTCAGTGTTACTCACTCAGCAAAAACTATTAGAAACCCTGCCAAAAAATAGCGCCTCTATCGTGTTTCTGGATGCAGATAGGGAAGGCATATCGAGCTGCGACGAGCCAGTCGTGGGTTTACAAAATTCCTCAAATTTAGCCTATGTCATCTATACTTCAGGCTCAACAGGTCAACCCAAAGGAGTGCAAATTTCCCACGCCTCTGCCGTTAACTTCTTGAGTTCTATGCGCCAACAACTCGCGATCGCAGACCGAGATGTTTGGCTAGCAGTAACATCCTTATCTTTTGACATTGCAGCGCTGGAACTGTTCCTGCCTATTACAACAGGTTCTCGCGTCGTTGTAGCCAGCCGAGAAGTGGCATCAAACGGGGAAAAGCTGTTAGAAACATTAACAAATTCTGGCGCGACAGTCATGCAAGCTACTCCAGCCAGTTGGAAAATGCTTTTAGCAGCAGGAGGGCCGGGAAACAATCAATTAAAAATACTGTGCGGGGGAGAAGCTTTACCCCGACAGCTCGCCAATCAGTTGCTTTTGTGCGGCGCTGCTGTGTGGAATTTATACGGTCCTACAGAAACCACTATCTGGTCTACTCTCTATCAGGTCGATCGCAAACATGAATCAGTTTCCATCGGTCGCCCGATTGCTAACACTCAAATTTTCATATTAGACCGCTATTTAATGCCGGTTCCCGTTGGCATATTTGGCGAACTGTACATCGGCGGTGCCGGCTTATCTAGAGGCTACCTAAACCGACCGGAACTGACCGCCGAGAAGTTTATTCCTAACCCCTTTGCAGAGGACGGAATTCATGCTTCATTCATCCTTCATCCTTCATCGTTTATTCTTTCAGAACGCCTCTATAAAACCGGGGACTTGGCTCGCTATCTCCCAGATGGAAACATTGAATTTATGGGGCGCAGCGACCACCAGGTGAAAGTTCGCGGATTTCGCATCGAATTAGGCGAAATTGAAGCGGTACTCAGCCAATACCCAGCCGTGCGAGAAGCGATCGCACTGGTTCGAGAGGATAATCCGGGCGACAAGCGTTTAGTAGCTTATATCGTTGTTAACTCAGAACTCCGGGGCGGACACGGGAACACTGCTCCTACGAATTCAGAATTTATTAATCACTTGCGCGTCTTTCTCAAACAAAAACTGCCGCAGTACATGATACCGTCAGCGTTTGTGCTGCTGGAAGCAATGCCTTTAACGCCTAATGGAAAAATCGATCGGCGATCGCTAAGAGCACCTGACACAAACACAGCGGAATTCGAGAGCAATTTTACCGAGCCTCGAACTCCCGACGAGCAATTAATAGCAGAAATTTGGGCGGAAGTTCTCGGTTTAGAGCGAATTGGCATTCACGATAACTTCTTTGAATTAGGAGGTCATTCATTGCTGGCTACTCAGGCGATCGCCCGCCTGCGAGAAGCGTTTCAAATTGAATTGCCCCTGCGCGTTTTATTTGAATCGCCAACAGTGACAAGTTTGAGCGATCGCATTTCCGAAATCTGTCGCACCGAGCAAACACTGAAAGCACCCCCCATCGAGCGCGTCTCGCGGGAGGGAGAATTGCCCCTTTCCTTTGCACAACAGCGGCTCTGGTTCGTCGATCAATTGCAACCGGGCGATCCAGCGTACAATATTCCCGCAGCCGTGCGCTTGAAAGGTGCGATCGACGTGACAGCATTACAGCGCAGTTTCCAAACAATTATCGCTCGCCACGAAGCCTTGCGGACAATTTTTAACACAGTGGAAGGGCGATCGATTCAAACGATTATTCCCTCTCCGACTTTCGCGCTTTCAGTCATAGACTTGCGGGAATTTCCTCACTCGCAGCGGGAAGCCGAAGCGGTGCGACTCGCTCTTGAAGAAGCGCGACAACCTTTTGACTTAGCAAAATGGCCATTAATGCGCGTCACTTTGCTACAGTTAAACGAGACAGAATCTATATTATTGCTAACCATTCATCACATCGTTGCAGATGGCTGGTCCCTAGGGGTACTCGTGCGGGAAATGGCTGCACTCTACGAAGCTTTTTGTGTTGGAAAACCTTCCCCACTTTCTGAGCTTCCCCTTCAATACGCCGATTATGCCGTGTGGCAGCGAAAGTGGCTTTCTGGGGAAGTTTTAGAAACAAAACTTGCCTATTGGAAGCAACACTTAGGCAATCCTTTGCCAGTGCTGCAACTGCCTACCAAACAACCGCGCTCTAATGTTTCTACCTATCGGGCTGCCCTTCAACCGTTCCAGCTTTCCCCAACCCTTTCGCAAGCCCTCAATAAGCTGAGTCGTCAAGAAAGTGCCACCCTATTTATGACGATGCTAGCCGCTTTAGAAACGCTGCTATATCGCTATACAAATCAGGATGACATCATTGTCGGCACAGACCTGGCAAATCGCACCCAAATTGAGACAGAAGGTTTAATAGGCTTCTTTGTCAATATCCTCGTTTTGCGGACTGATTTGAGTGGCAATCCCACTTTTTGCGAATTGCTCGCAAGAATGCGCGAAGTAACTTTAAAAGCCTACGCTCATCAAGATGTACCCTTCGACAAATTAGTGGAGGAATTGCGCCCCGATCGCACTCTAAATCAGCCACAAATTTTTCAAGTTTTATTCGTTATGCAAAATATGCCGATGCCTGCTTTAAAGCTGGGCAATTTAACTTTAACTCCGTTAGAAGTTGACAGCGAAATTGCGAAATTCGATTTAGTTCTCTTCGTGGGGGAAACGGAGCGGGGAATTGCCGGTAGTTGGAAATATAATGCAGGTCTTTTCGACTGCGCCACCATCGAGCAAATGTCAAATCGCTTTGAAACTCTCCTCAGCAGCATTGTAGCGCAGCCAGAAACTCGGTTAAACAACTTGGAAATTATCACGGAAGCTGAAAAACAAAAACAAACCATGCAAGAACTAAAGCGCGAAAAACTAAATTTTAGCAAGTTTAAGAGCATTAAACCGAAAGAGGTTGCTCTGCCTGAAGGCGAGTTGATAAAAACCGAGTTTCTTCAGCCTGGGGAACTATTCCCGTTAGTCATCAAACCCGCTATTAACAATGTCGATCTTGCAGACTGGGCAAAGAACAACCGCGAATTGATAGAAGCAAAATTGCTACAGCACGGAGCAATTCTGTTTCGAGGATTCATTGAGCCTGTGGTTTCTGCTTTCGAGCAGTTTGCTCACGCAATTTGTCCTGAATTATTTGGGGAGTACGGGGATTTGCCACGCGAAGGAGTTAGCGGAAAAGTTTACGGTTCAACTCCTTACCCAGCAGATCAAGCTATCTTATTTCACAGCGAGAGTTCGCACCTGCACCGCTGGCCGATGAAAATTTGGTTTTTCTGCGTTCAGCCAGCGCAACAAGGCGGAGAAACGCCGATTGTTGACTGCCGTAAAATTTACCAGTTGCTAGACCCGAAACTCAGAGAAAAATTTGCCCAAAAGCAAATTATGTACGTCCGTAACTACACAGACGGACTGGATGTAAGCTGGAAAGATTTTTTCAAAACCGAAGACAAATCGGTGGTTGAGGAATACTGCCGACAAGCTGGGATGAAATTTGAGTGGAAAGCAGGAAATAATTTGAGAACTCGCAAAATTCGCCCCGCAATTGCCAAGCACCAAAAAACTGGAGAGATGGTATTTTTTAACCAACTTCCCTTGCACCACATTTCCTGCTTAGATGCGGCAACCCGCGCTTCCTTGCTCTCTGTTTTTGGAGAAGAGAACCTCCCCCGCAATGTCTATTACGGTGACGGCACTCCTATTGAAGATTCGGTAATGGAAGAAATTCAGGCAGTGTACGCGCAAGCTGCTGTTAGTTTTCCCTGGCAAGCAGGAGACATCTTAATGCTAGATAATATGCTTGTCGCTCACAGTCGCAATCCATTTATCGGTTCGCGAAAAATTGTTGTAGCGATGGGCGAAATGATTCCTGAATTAGGAATTTAATTCCCTCTCATCTCTGCCACGCAGAACCTGGAAACGAGAATAAAGTAGTGCTTTGAGAAATAAAAACAATGCAAACAATTAATGGATTTCGGCTTTCACCCCAGCAAAAATATCTGTGGCTGTTGCAGCAAGACAGCCCGGCTTATCGCATTCAATCCGCTATTTCGATCGAGGGAAGTCTTCAAACTGACAACCTAAAGAAAGCTTTAGAAAAAGTGAGTAAGCGTCACGAAATTATCCGAACCAGTTTTCAGCGAAGGCCAGGGCTAAAAATTCCTATACAAGTTATTTCCGAACATAGCTTTGTTTCGTGGAACTGGGTTAACTTGAGTGAAGTGACTCCCCAGGAGCAACAAGCCAAACTTGAAGATATTTTTCAGCAAGAAAAGAACGCTTTATTCAACTTCGAGGGCAATCCTGTTTGGCGCTTGTCTTTAATTACACTTTCATCTGAGAGGCATATTTTGTTAGTCAGTTTACCAGCACTGTGCGCCGATAGTCGCACACTAAAAAATCTGGTTCGAGAACTCAGCCAGTGCTATGCTGCCTCCCTTCACGGCGAAGAACTTTCCGATGAAGTTGTACAATACGTTCAATTTTCCGAATGGCAAAATGAATTGCTCGAAGATGAGGAAGTGGCGGAGGGCAAAGAATACTGGACTAGACAAGATTTATCGGCGCTAGCGAGTTTAAGGTTGCCGTTTGAAAATAGATTAATCAACGCGCCATCTCAATTTACTCCCCAAGCTTTTGAGGTCAAATTAGAGTTAGCTTTGCTAAAAAAAGTGGAAGCGATCGCCCGCCAGTACAACACCTCACTTTCTACATTCTTGCTCGCTTGCTGGAAAATTTTGCTCTGGCGGCTGATTGGCCAATCAGAGCTCACTGTTGGCGTGGCATTCGACGGTCGAAAATACGAAGAACTAGAGCCAGCGCTTGGGCTGTTTGCCAAATTTTTACCGCTGTCGAGCCAACTAACAGAAAATTTTTCCTTCGCGGAAACCTGGCAGCAAATTCAGCAGGAAGAATGCGAGGCATACAAGTATCAAGAATATTTTTCCCACGAATATTTAGGCACCTCTTCCGGCTTTCCATTTGGTTTCGAGTTTGAGGAACAGCTCGAAAAGCATTCGGCTAGTGGCGTATTTTTTTCAATTGACAAGCAGTATGCGTGCGGCGATCGCTTCAAAGTTAAACTTTCTTGCCACCGCCAAAATGACTCGCTCGCCGCTGAGTTTCACTACGATCCTATCTTCCTTGCAGACAATAGTATCCGGTGCTTGGCAGAGCAATTTTACACCTTGGTGCAAAGTGCAGCCAGCAACCCACAAACCGCGATCGACCAACTCGAAATGCTGAGCGATCGCGCCCGACATCAATTATTAGTAGAATTAAACAGCACCAAAGCAGATTACCAACTCGATAAGTGCGTTCATCAGCTCTTTGAAGAACAAGCAGAGCGATCGCCGAACCGGATAGCTGCTGTTTGTGAAAATCAGCAAATTACCTACAGCGAACTCAACGCCCGCGCCAACCAAATCGCCCATTATTTGCAACAATTAGGGATAAAACCAGAGGTGATTGTCGGCATTTGCGTCGATCGCTCTTTAGAGGCGATCGCTGGAATTCTAGGCATCCTCAAAGCAGGTGGTGCCTACCTACCGATCGACCCAGCCATGCCCAAAGAGCGCCTAGCATTGATGTTGCAAAATGCTCGGACTCCAGTGCTGTTAACCCAACAGCATCTCCTCAAAAATTTGCCTGAAACTCAAGCACAGATCGTCTGCTTAGACGCAGAAATTCCCTCTGTCTCCCCCTCTCCCTCTCCCCCTCTCTCTCCTGAAAATTTAGCTTATGTCATTTACACTTCCGGTTCCACCGGCACACCCAAAGGAGTCGCCATTGAACACCGTCAACTGCTCAATTACCTGCACGGCATTCAGGAAAAATTAAACCTGCCATCAGGTGCAAATTATGCTACGGTTTCTACCTTCGCCGCCGACTTGGGAAACACGGTTATTTTTCCGGCTTTGTGTTCGGGTGGATGCCTCCACATCATCTCCCAAGAACGCGCAACAGATCCTCAAGCAATTGCGGCTTATTTTCAGCAACATTCTATCGACTGCCTTAAAATTGTTCCCTCTCACTTAAAAGCTTTGTTGAGCGATTCTAACGCCTCGCAAATCTTACCGAAAAAGCGATTAATTCTCGGCGGTGAGCCTTTGATGTGGAATTTAATTGAAACAATTCAGAAATACAATCCAGACTGCTCGATATTCAACCATTACGGGCCGACAGAAACAACTGTAGGCGTGCTGACTTATCAGGTAAAAATGCAAGGCGATCGCATTTCCGAGACAGTTCCTTTAGGTCGCCCGCTACCCAACACGCAGATTTATTTGCTCGATTCGCACTTGCAGCCGGTTCCTGTAGGGGTGGCCGGTGAATTATATATTGCTGGTGCGGGATTGGCTCGCGGCTATCTAAACCAACCAGAACTCACCGCAGAAAAATTTATTTGCAATTCATTGACTCAGGAACCGAAAACTCGACTTTACAAAACAGGCGACTTAGCTCGCTATTTGCCAGACGGAAATATAGAATTTATCGATCGCGTCGATCGCCAAGTAAAGCTGCGAGGTTTCCGCATTGAATTGGGGGAAATTGAGGCGGGGCTGTCTCATCATCCCTCTGTACGCGAAGCAGTCGTTTTACTTCAGGAAAATGAACCGGAAAATCAGCGTTTAGTCGCCTATATCGTTGCTCACTCAAAACTCAGCGTTCAGGACTCACAACTGATTGAAAGCCTGCGTTCATTTCTCAAAGAAAAGCTGCCCGAATACATGATACCTTCTGCTTTTGTGGTTCTGAAAGCGCTGCCACTGACTCCCAATGGCAAAATAGACCCTCAAGCGCTTCCTGCACCGTCCATAGCAGCCAATTTTACAGATACGTTTGTAGGCCCTCGCACTCCCGGTGAGGAGATTCTTGCCGGAATTTGGAGCCAGCTTCTCAACCTTAAAAAGGTAGGAATTCACGATAATTTCTTTGACTTGGGGGGACACTCATTACTGATTACTCAGTTGTTAGCCAAAGTGCGAGAATCTTTTCAGGTGGAATTTCCTTTGCGCGTTTTGTTTGAAGCTCCTACTGTAGCGGGTTTAGCTGAAAAAATTGAAATGCAACAAGGGGGCAACACAGCGGGCGATCGCCCCTCGAATTTCTATATTAATGCTGAAGCTATCCTAGACCCAGCCATCCGCCCTGAAACTGCAATTTTTGAGCCGACGGCTGAACCCACTCGTATCTTGTTAACGGGAGCAACAGGCTTTCTGGGAGCCTTTTTACTCCGCGAATTACTGCTACAAACTCAAGCAGAAATTTATTGCTTGGTACGCTCGGACAATGCTGAATCAGCCAAGAAGCGTATTCAAAGTAGCCTCGAATATTATTCGATTTGGGACGAGCATCTTCACTACCGAATTATCCCGATTGCAGGAGATTTAGCTCGGCCACTTTTGGGGCTTTCAGAGGAGCAGTTTGGAGAATTGGCAAGCCAAATTGATGTTATTTATCACAATGGTGCGTTTGTCAAGTTCACTTATCCCTATTCTGTTCTCAAGCTTTCTAATGTTTTGGGAACTCAAGAAATTCTGCGACTAGCGAGTCAAATTAAGCTCAAACCCGTGCATTTTGTTTCTACTATATCTGTTTTCTCCTCAGCGGGGAAATCTGGGGTGAAGGCTGTGGGAGAGCAAGACGAACTAACGCTGGGAGAAGTTCTCAAAGGCGCTTACCCGCAGAGTAAATGGGTAGCAGAAAAGTTAGTTGAAATCGCGCGTGATCGCGGAATTCCTGTTAGCATTTACCGACCAGGACGCATTTCAGGACACAGCCAAACGGGTGCTTGCAATTCCAGCGATTCACTGTACCGATTGCTTGCCGGTTGCGTGCAATTAGGATGCGTACCCGACGGAAACTGGATGATGAATGTAGCGCCAGTGGACTATGTGAGCCGAGCGATCGTTCACTTGTCGAGGCAAAAAGAATCGATCGGGAAAAATTTTCACTTAGTCAACCCTCATTCTTTCTACCTAAGTGAATTGGTGGGCTGGATTCGCTCAAGCGGTTATCCAATCGAGCGGGTTTGTTATGAGACTTGGCAAGCAGAAATTGTGAATCGCGCTGGAAATTCTCCCGATCATGCTTTGTACCCGCTTGTCGGTCTTTTTTCAGAAAAAGTTTCTGAAGCGGAAATGTCACAATCAGGAACGCTGCAGTTCGATTGCAAAAATACACTAGATGGACTTGCTACCACTGACATCACCTGTCCGCAAGCGGATGCGAATCTGTTTCGCACTTACCTTTCCTATCTCGCCGATTGTGGCTTGATAGGTAGCCACAATTAAAACCTATAAGGGCGCAAAGCATTGCGTCCCTACCTAGCTCAATCTCTGGAGACTTCAAAATGAATGAATTGCAGCAAAGACACATGAAAGCGCTCATAGAGCGCTACACCGATCGCACAAAGACATCTAAGAATTTCGCGCAAAAATACCGTCCGGTTCTCGCTGACAATCGGGCTTCTGATGGGTTTCGCCTTCCCGTCAAGGAGATGTTTTATCCTATTGTCGCCGATCGCTCGCTTGGCTCTAAAATATGGGATGTTGATGGCAACGAATACATCGATATCACGATGGGATTTGGCATCAATCTTTTCGGTCATAATCCGACCTTTATTAAAGAAGCCTTATTAGAGCAACTCGATCGCGGCGTACAAATTGGTCTTCAAGCAGAACTTGCCGGAGAAGTTGCGGAATTAATCTGCGAATTAACGGGAATGGAGCGCGTCGCTTTTTCTAATACGGGCACGGAAGCGGTGATGGCAGCTTTACGATTAGCTAGAGCGGCAACTAAACGCAATAAAATTGCTTTGTTTTCTGGTTCTTATCACGGTCATTTTGACGGAACTCTCGCAGTTCTAAAAAAGATTAATGGCGATTTATGCACCATTCCAAAAGCGCCAGGAATTCTCGCTAATTTTATTGAAGATGTTTTAGTTTTGGATTACGGAAGCCCTCACGCCCTGGAAATAATCAAAGCTCACCAGCATGAATTAGCGGCGGTTCTCGTCGAGCCGGTGCAAAGCCGCCGTCTCGATTTACAACCCAAAGAATTTCTCCACCAACTCAGACAATTAACAAAAGAATCAGAAATTGCGCTGATTTTTGATGAAATGGTTACTGGTTTCCGAATTCATCAAGGCGGGGCGCAGGGGTGGTTTGGCATTGAGGCAGATATTGCAACTTACGGTAAAATTGTCGGGGGCGGTATGCCCATTGGAATTATCGCTGGAAAAGCTGCTTATATGGATAAAATTGACGGCGGTTTGTGGAACTACGGCGATGATTCCTCCCCCCAGGTAAAAACAACAATTTTTGCCGGTACTTTTTGCAAGCACCCACTTGCTCTGGCTGCTGCGCGTTCCGTGCTGCGCTATCTTAAAAGTCAAGGCCCAGCCCTTCAGCAGCAGTTGAATCAGCGCACTTCACACCTAGTTGAAACCCTGAATGCTTATTTCAAAGAAAATGAAGTCTCTGTCTGGCTTGTAAATTTCGGATCGCAATTTCGCCCTGCTGCCTCGGTTGAGATAGATCCGCTACTTTTTCACTTACTTGAAAAGCGTATTTTCATATGCGAAGGTCGTAGCTGCTTTCTCTCCACCGCTCACACTAATGAAGACATCGAACGCATCATTCAGGCAGTTAAAGAGAGTATTCAAGAAATGCGCGAAGGAGGCTTTTTCCCGGTTTCTTCTCATCCCCAAGCAGAAATTGTTTCAATCGCCAGCAAGTAAAACCCGCTAGTAAATTATTAAAGAGTTACAAAGCACATGGTCGCACCCACTACTTATACCCAGGGCTATTTCATTCTTATCGAAAGACTGATATGATATTGGATTGATTCTCACCCGAAAGGCCTGTCTACGATGTCTCAACTTGCCATTGTCGAAGCTTTTACAGCCCTGCCTGATACACGGCGTACCGCAGGACAACGCCATACGCAAGCTCTATGTTTAGCTTTGTTTACTCTATCGGTGACGGCTGGAAATCGTGGATTTCTGGCGATTGGAGACTGGCTTTGGGCCTACCATGATGAATTGGTAGCCATCGAAAGCGCCACCCAAAGGGCGCTTACGGTCTTACAGCACAATTCGGCGGACACTGTTGCGACTCGATTACCGGGATTACTCGGCTTGTTTATCTCGATTCTTCGGCATTCAACCAAGGCCTGGAGAAACCATTGCCACCGACGGCAAGGTGCTGCGAGGCCAGAAATGAAGCCATCAGCGATGACCCCACAGTAGACTCACATCCGGCGATTATGCTGGTCACGGCTTATATTTTCGAGGGGGGCTTGATTCTCGAACCCTACGAAATCGAGTCGAAAACGAATGAAATCACTGCTTTGCCTGCCTTCATCAAACAGATGACATTGCAAGGAGTGGTGTTCGCTTTTGATGCCATCAGCACCCAAAAAAACAGCGACTACAATCATTGACAGCCATAACGACTATATCGGTGCACTCAAAAGCAATTAGTCAGGCTTACTTGCAGCTGTAGTAGCCAATTTTCAACCACAAGCAACGACCCAACAAATCAATAAAGGGCATGGTCGCATTGAAAAACGCACCGTTAGCATTAGTCATATCCTTGATGGAAATCCCGATTTCCCAGGACTACAAACCTTGATTCGAGTTCAGTCCGAACGCCTTGTGCATCGGGCGACCATCATTGAAGTCTCCACCGAAACTCGCTATTACGTTGCCTCATTTATCGATACGGTTCCAGCTTTTGCAGCACGAATTCGACGGTACTGGGGCGTTGAGAACAAAGTCCATTATGTTCGAGACGTAACTCAAGGCGAGGATTCTTCTGGTATTCGCACCCCACCACTGGTGCAAATTTGGGCAATCGCCCGCAATTTCGCCCTCAATTTGTACCGAGAGAACGGTTTTAATAACATGGCTCAAGCGCAACGAAGTGCTGGCTTTAATCTTAACACACTCAAAATCTTGTTCAGAATGAAATAGCCCTGGCTACAGTTGACCTAGAACGTGACTTAAAATTTCAAAATATTCACCTAGCTGAGTTACATATTGATCGGGCTTATTTATCCAGTAATTGGGTGACACAACGGGATGATAAATTACAGATATTTTGCAAGGCGTGGCCGGTCAGAAATTCTGGACAATTTGATAAAAAAAATCCTTGACTGGGATACGCACTTAGGAATGAAAATTTAATAACTTCACCATCTACTCAATTGTCGGAACAGCACAGTAATTCCATTTTGGCAATATTCATCAAAAATAATTTTCCTTGTCTCCTTAAATCCCTCAGCTACTTTTCGACCAGTTTTATAAACTTTATCGAGCACATTTACTACTACTGAAAGTCCAGTTTTTGTGTGGGTTTTTTCCATGAGTTCTTTGACTCATATCGGTTTCTTAAACTTCTGCTACAGATATAGCCTCTAAAATGAATTGCCATCCCGTCAAAGAAGCAATGACTTCATTCGTCAACTTGTTTAACTCTTTTTGCACCGTTGCTCTCAACTCCTCTATGTGTTCAAATCTCAACCATTTCAATTGTTATTTTACATATCCCCACAGTCTTTCTATGGGGTTTACTTCCGGACTGTAGGCGGGTTGAAATAGTAAAATAACGGGGAGCATCTCAATTATGCACTAAGTATAAATACTTAGAAGAGTAATATGCAAGAATTATGTAAAATGTAAAAACACACTTACGAGTGAGAAAAATATGACCCCAGCAGAAACTCAAGAACTCCAAAAATGTCTAGAAAAGGTATCCGCTATCTTACTCAAGAATACACCATCAGAACAGCTAAAAGACTTTGGCAGTATTGAATTAGCCGGAGCGAGATCATGTCCTCAAAGAAGTAGCCCCAGAGATTGGAAAATTTTTTAAGCAGCAGCAGCCAAACAGAAGCAGGCAGAGCCAGAGAAATCCAGACCTGTATGGGTAAATGGCGAGTAAGAGAACAACAAAGTAAAAAACTCGGACTAAAGAAAGGGACAAGATTAAGCCCTCACTTAGAAAAATGCTGCCTAATATTGAGCGCCAACGTATCCTATGCCAATACTACTAAAGACTTACAACAACTCACAGGAATATACGTATCCCACAGTACGCAACAACGGCTAGTACATCGACAAGAATTTGTGGAGGCTGTAGCAGAGAAAACTGTTACCGCTTTGAGTTTAGATGGAGGCAAGGCAAGATTAAGAACCGACTTAGGAGAAGCCAGTGAATGGCGAGACTACAAAGCCGTGGCGTTGCATCATCAACAGTGTGCTGCTTTCTTTCAAGAGAATAACAAGCTATTGGATTGGGTGAATCGACAGCCTTTGGGTGAGCCGGTTGCTTGTCTAGGTGATGGACATCCAGGGGTCTGGAATTTGATAGCTGGGATTGCTTCATTCGAGAAACGTTTAGAGATTTTAGATTGGTATCACCTCAAGGAAAACCTGTACAAATTGGGTGGTTCTAATCAACGTTTGCGAACAGTGGAGACTCATCTGTGGCGTGGTCAGGTGGATGGGGCAATCGCTGCTTTGGCTGGCTGGGATGTACCTCACGTCAAGAACTTTCTGGATTATCTAGAACGACATCGATGTAGGATTCCTGATTATCAGGCGATGCAGTCTCAAAAGATCACAATTGGTTCTGGTGCTGTCGAGGCGACAATTAAACAGATTGGACGGAGAATCAAAATATCCGGGGCACAATGGAATCGTGACAATCTGGCTCAAGTTCTGAAACATCGTTGTGCTTATTTAAATCTCGCTTTGGCCTGAGTAGTATTTATACTCATTACATATTTGAGATGCTCCCAAATAACGTTTGCTGGTATACTGAGATTTAAAGAGTTATGAAACCCTCCATTATCTAGTTGAATTAGATGTAAATTATCCGGTGACTCCCTAGCAAACAACTCTCAAATTTTCTCAAAGCACACGCTAATCTAAATGAGTAAAATCATAAAAAAAACTTGCTCCTGTTAGGGGCTCTACTGCACCATACAACCACAAATAAGTACACTCTAATTGTACTTTTCCTTGCGGTTTTATGCCGTAACCTGTTAGCTTTCTTCTTTGAATTGTCTGCAACCCCATCCGACTTTCGTCTTGGCTCCAATACCGCACTTTTTTCCATTGTTTTAAAAAGCTCTGACTTTGAGTCAGAATTGCTTTACAGCACTTTGCGTGACTAAGAGGTACAGTAACAGCAGTGAGCAAAATAATTTTCGATTTGCTTACTTGAACATAATTTCACTCCCAATTCCAAGAGTTTTTCCACAATCTGTACACTTCGAGGTACAAATCTCCTGAGCCATGCCTTTAATTCCCACCATCAATGTTCGATCGGGTTAAATTCCGGTGAGTTGGCGTGATAAATAGACCACACTTGCTCCTACTGCGGAGATCATTTCTTCTACCCCCTCTACCTTATGTACCTTCAAATTATCCATGACTAATACCGCTCCTTTCCATAATTTGGAAGTTGTTCTTGCACAAATTTCTTGAACTCCTCTCCATTCATAGATTTTTCCATTGTCTTCATGGCGATTACCTTCTTATTGCTTATTGCACCAACTACTGTCACTCTACTTCCTCTATAAAATGGCTTTATATCGTAGCTTCTTTCTCCCTTTTTACTTCTAGCTCCTTGCCTCATTATCCCAAGCAATACACCCATTTCGTCCAAAAATATCAGATTTTCTGGTTCGACATCTCGGATTTTTTCCCAATATTCTATGCGCTTCTTTTGATTAATTTCTTTATGGGCTTGACTGCTCCGTAAAGTTTTTTTTTCAAAGTGAGTTCCTGCTTTTTGAGGAATCGGCACATGGCACTCTCGCTCAACCATACTCCTGTTTTTTCGTGCCAATACTCACAGTATTCTGCTAGTGTGTAATCTGGATACTGAACTACCATCTCTTCAATCTGTGGTTCGTGACCAAACAGTAGGCTCGGTTTACCGCCCTTTGCCTGACTAGGGAGTAATTTTCCTGTCTCTTTTTTTCGCTTTAGTAGTGCTTGTACAGTACTTTTGCTGACTTGAAATCTTTCTGCTACTTTCCGAATAGAGGTGTTACCTGCTTCTCCTTGTGTCAACGATCTTTTGACGCATATCTAGGGAGTAGGGTTTCATTTTTCTCTTTTTTACCACCTCTACTATTGTACCTAATTGTTAAGCAAAGTGCTGTAATTAAAATTGGCAGTTTTTTTTAAACTCTTCTACTGCTCCTAGTTTTTGCTTTTCACTCACCGGACGTGGAACTTTTAATTTGCCTTTAAGGCGATATCTTGCCCATTGATGCACTGTCCGATATGCCACGGGAATTTCACAACCGTTTGTCAACCACTGATGTACTTCTTTGTAGCTACTGAACCCTTATACTTGGTTTAACTCTTCTGATAATTTCTCTACAATTTCGGGAGTCATTATTCTGGGCCGACCCGCAGGAGGTTTCTGGCATAATAATTCTTCTACTCCCCCAGTTCGGTAGCTAGACAACCATCTTTGTATTGTGGTACGATGCTTACCTAAACGCACGGCAGCAGACAATACACTATCCACTGTTTTGGCCTTGATCCAATACAGAATCAGCAGTTTTTTGTGGGGCATAGCATCTTTCTCTGTGCCAGCAAAGTTTTCAGTTCTGCTGCGGTTTCTCGAATTACAACTTTAATAACTCCTAACATTATTTTGATTTATCTTGGGCTACTAAATTGCAAAATGTGCTTCTACTAACTGTAGCATTTTTTTATGAAAATGGTATAAGTCAACACTGGTAAAAATCACTCTTTGACAAGCTCTCGTTACATGAGTAAATAAGCGATGTTCAATAGGATTGTACTTGGATGTATAAGGAGGATAAGGTGCTATTCGGATTTCTATATTAGCTCATTAACTAATTTTTGTAAATCTGACTTAAAGATATAGTGATGAGAATTATTACTGCCACCTCCATCACATTTAATCAAAATTGAATCGGGAGCATCCCGGTTTGCAAAAGCCTCAAATAGCCAAGAGAGCGTTGAGGTAAACACAACGAAGTTTTAGCATTTGATTGACCTTTTTTTTGACCATTGACCTTGGGAGATTTTCAACCTTCTATTTGTTTGACAGTCGATTCCAGCGCGCCCGAGCCAATGGAACATATCTTATCTGATGATAATTGCTCATAGTTAACAATTCGAGAGCGATGCTTTTCTAGATACTTGCAAAATTTTTTAGCGGTTTTTCTGCGACAATTTTTAAATAAATTTAGGGTAGGTTCGACGAGGGCGGCCCACAAAAATTTCTTGGCTTTGGCTAAAGATTTTAATGACCCTCCCACTTTATATAAATTTTCCATTAAATGATACCAGTCTCAAATTTCACGTCGGGTTTTACCAGGATTTAACTGGCTCATAATATTCCATATCCCATCATATCCATCACCCAAACAAGTTAATATATCGGCTAAGGGCTGATGGTTTATATAATTAATTAACTCTTCATTCTCTTGATAAAAAGCCCCATAATAACTTTCATGTAACCGCACTGCTTTATAATCTTGCCAATGAGAGCCTTCGCCCAACTTCCCTCTGAGACGGACTTTCCCTCCATCTATGCTTGTTTATTTCACCTCTATTTTGGCATGAGGTTCTGACCATTCTTGTTTTTCTACCAATCGGTGTAAACAAGTGTGTCCTATCTTTACTCCTGTCTGAACTTCCATTTCTTGGGCTGCCTTGAAGTAGGAAAGATTAGCTATTTGACGGAGACAGCATTTTTCAAATAATGGAGATAATCGAGTAGATTTCTTGAACTCTAATTTTTCGGCCTGTTTTTCAGTAATTCTTAGTTCACCAATACAGCTTTTTACTGTGCGCGGTCGTCCTTGTTCTGTTCCTGTTGCTTCTTTGATAAAAAAAAACCAATTTGTGAGCCCACTGTTTCAAGCCATTGTTGCCTGAGATGTTTTTCAATATTTTCCAGACTGGTCAGTTCACACCGGGGTGTATTGTTATACCAAATTTTAGCAATTTCGGCCGCACAGGATTCCAACCGCTCTAGTTCTTCAGGGGTCATGGCTCTTTTTCTCGACTTTTTTTGACGCTTTTATTGATTTTAACTATTTTACACTTATTCGGATATTTACAAAACCGGGATGCTCCCCAAAGTATGTCGCCGCTTCCACTCTATCCAAGGTAGTTTTTCGGTGAAATACTTTTGACAATGACGACAATAAAATTGCCGTCGGGAACCTGTAAATAAGTAACTTTATCAAAACAAGGAAGGTCTCGTACTAGGAGGGGACGATTTTGATTGATTTCGGTGGTAAAATTTTGACATGAAGGACAGTGTGTTCCTAAGTCGATCAATTTAATCTTTAGGCAAATTCCATCTTCTAGCATTGTAAATTCTCGCTTCGGTCACTTCAGGTAAGCCCAGTATTAAATCGAGATGATTGTCCATAAACCGAAGCTCAAAAATTTTTAGGGTAAAAGGGTGAGTTCCACAAAACAGCTAAATTTTATCAGTTAGGGGCTTAACTTTGAGCCAGATAACTAAATTTAATGGGTTTTTCATGATTTGGCGGACTTAAGTAATTAGACAGAGTTAATTACACAAATACATGGTAGAATGATATGACAGGCAAAATTATGAGTTAATTAGAATTTTCTATGATGTTTATCAGGGAAATAAATCTTCTTTCGTCTAAATTACTACAGCGAATTCATCGCCAAAGCCGACATCATCAAGTACGTCAGAGATTACATTGCCTCATATTAGCTTGGCAAGGAGTAAAAAAAGTAGAGTTAATGAATATTTTCAGAATAAGTTATAAGACACTCTATAACTGGTTCAATCGGTGGGACTCAGAAGGAATGGTAGGACTTTATAATAAACCAGGAAGAGGTGCTAAATCACTATTTGACTCTTCGCAGAAAGCCCCAATCAAAGAGTGGTCCAACAAGAACCAAGGCAATTAAAAAAAGTTAGCCAAAAAGTTCAAGAAGCCTGGGGCATAAGTCCGAGTATAAAAACAATTCAAAGAATACTAAAAATGCTGAACATGAGTTGGCATCGTATGCGTAAAGGAGTTGCCGGAAAGCCTCCAGCCCATGAATATCAAGATAAAAAGGCACAACTAGAAGAATTAAAGCGATTGGACGATCGGGGAGAAATTGATTTATATTACTTGGATGAAACAGGATTGTGTTTGATTCCTTGTGTTCCCTATGGCTGGCAGAACATTGGAGAATATTTAGCAATTCCTAGTCGTCGTAGTCAGCGTATGAATGTACTAGGAATCATGAATCGAAATAACCATCTTGAAACTTATGTTTCATCTCAAAGTATTAACTCACATGTGGTTATTGCCTGTATTGATGCTTTTTTCCCCCCAGTAGATAAGCCAACGGTAATTGTCACAGATCAAGCTTCTATTCACAGGAGTGATGCTATTCTTGACAAAGTTGAAGAGTGGAAACAACGGAATATTACTCTTTTTGAGTTACCTGCTTACTCTCCTCAATTAAATTTAATTGAAATCCTATGGCGGTTTATCAAGTATGAATGGATTGAGATATCTGCTTACAAAAGTTGGGGTAATTGCTCAACCCCCTTGACAAGAAGACGAGATAGACATTAGATAAAGGAATGGAAAAACTCCCCGACAATCAAGCAACTATCGAACGAGGCAAAAGAAGCCTTGATAGTAGAGCTATGGCAAGAAATCCAAAAACTCAGCGCAGCATTAGCCACATACCAACCAAAAGCAGACCGAGCTCCCACCAAAACTAGCAAAAATTCCAGCACTCCGCCATCAAAGGGATTTAAGCCCAACATTAAGCCATCAAAAATTCAGGGGATTAAAAGACAAAGAAGCGTTGGAAGAGTCGGAGGAGGAAGAGAGCTACATCCTGAACCCGACCAAACAATCATCGCCCAACTCAAAAATTGTCCCCAGTGTGGAGAAAAAGTCACCGCCGCCACACAAAAATTGCAATCCGTCTACGAAAAAATCGAAATTCCACCAATTCGCCCCATCATCACCAGAATAGAACGTTATGGTGGTCAGTGTGCCTGCTGTCAAACCGAGTATGTTGCACCTGTACCATTAGGAATGGAACCAGGTTCACCGTTTGGTAGTTCGATTCAAAGCTTAGTTACATATCTGCGTTACACTCATGCCATCAGCTACGAACGGCTGTCGTCCATATTTGGAGAAGTCTTTGGACTCAAGATATCCGAAGGAGCAATCGCTAACTTGCTGGTGCAAGTCAAAACCAGTTTAGATGAGCAAGTAAGTCAAATATTGCAACGGTTGCGGCGGGCAAAATTAATTTGCTCAGACGAAACCAGTGCGAGAGTGAACGGACAAAACCAGTGGGAGTGGGTGTTTCAGAATCAGGATGTTTGTTTACACCTCATCCGCCCGAGTCGAGGAAGTGAGGTAATGAAGGAAGTTCTGGCAGAACATCGTCCCGATATTTGGGTGTCAGACTTATTTAGTGCTCAAAAAAATCACCCAGCACCACAATGGCAAGTATGCGAGTGCTCATCAACTGCGCGATTGCCAATATGCGATTGACGCTGGGGACAGGATTTTTGCCCCAGGGATGAAGAGGTTATTATTAAGGGCTTTTATCATCCATCGGCGACGATCAAAAATAGACGATACTAGACTCAATCGATCTCGATAAAATTTACAGGAAAGATTAACCAAGCTTTTGGATTTAGTACCACATCATCCCGATGGTCTCCGTTTACGAAAACGTTATGGTGGGCTGAGCGACAATTTATTTATATTTTTGGAAGATGCGACAATTCCACCCACGAATAATAGTAGTGAACAGGCGATTCGGATGAGCGTGATATTTCGTCGTGTCACCAATGGCTTCCGTTCTTCATGGGGGCGAGATTTGTTTGCTGCCGTTCGTTCAGTGGTTAATACTGGCAAGCGTCAGGGCTTGACGGCTTATCAATCTATTCAACAAGCTCTCTCTATTGATGGCTCCCTTTTTTCCCCTAGTTGAGCAATTACAAGTTGGGAAACTTTCGTTGCATCTGTTGAAAAAATTCTGAAAAAATTTGGAGAAAACTATGTAATTAATTTTGTCTAGATACTTATAGACTCATTTTTTCAACATTAGGAGCTAGAAGCCTTCATTTATATGAGTTTCAGCTTCTAGTCTTATGCACGAGTCTATTTTTGATTAGATAAAGTTATCACCATAAGTTCTAAAGAGCCAAATAAAAGAAAGAATTAGCTTAATAAGATGAATTACGAACAAGTACAAAAGTTAAACCTCGCCGACTTTAAACGGTACTGTGGACTACATCAAGAGACATTCAAAGAGATGGTAAAAATAGTCAAAGCAGAAAAAAAAATTCAAAAAAAATTAGGAGGACCAAGTAAATTGTGCGTAGAAGACCAAATCTTAATGACATTATCCTATTTGCGAGAATATCCTACTTTTTTTCATCTGGGAATTAAATGGGAGGCACTGGTTTCCCAACATGGGAGTCCAAGATGGTGATATCTCGGGACTTGTGAGAAAATCGGCACAGAGGGAGAAGATGGAATTATTCGCGCAGGGATGCCCGTGTTGTGGGAATAGAGATGTCTATCGCCATACAAGCTACATGACAAAAAATCATGGCGAACGAACGATTCAACATTGTCGAGCCTGCGACAGTTATTTGAGTGAGACATATGCAACCCCAATGGCAGGATTGAGAACACCTTTAAGTCGGGTGATTGAAGTTTTGAGTGCGAGAACCGAAGGCATGGGACTGAATGCAACCGCAGGAACTTATCATGTTGCCAAAAAGAGCATCATTGCATGGGAATGGCAATTAGCAGCACTGAAGCCAAGGTTGAGATTGTATTCCTTGATGCACAGATTCATCGATTTACAATACTTCGGACAGTTTTGGAAGAGGGACGCGAGGCGAGCCTCGCTACAAAAGTTATTGGAATCTGAATCAAAAATCAAAAAAAAGGCAATTTTTAGGTTAAGCTCAAAAAACACACGAACTTAAAAAACTGCCTCATGAATATTCTTGAATCTATTTTACAACAAATGCCAGGTATTAGTCAAGCTTAAAAGAAGTTTATGGTGATTTTATTTTCCACCATATTGCTTGTTTATGGCCAGGTTAATTTTACCAATTTGAGTCGTTATAGCTGTTTGAGTGAAAAAACCTATCGTCGCCACTTTTTCAAAAGCTTTGATTTTCCCGCATTTAATAAATTATTTCTCAATAAAGCCTTAGATCATCAGCGAACACTTATTGCCGTTATCGATTGTTCTTTTATCCCCAAAAGTGGCAAAAAAACTGAAGGCAAAGCTAGTTTTTATAATGGTGTAGCTGGCAGACCTGAATCGGGATTAGAAATTTCTGTAATTTCTGTGGTCGAAGTTGAAACTCATTTATCTTATAGCCTAAGTGTACAACAAACGCCCTTGCATCCGACCACAGAACTACCGAAAAATCCCCTAACTGCTAAAGTTAAAAATAATTCAAAAAAACTTTGCAAAAAAAAGAAGTTATTAAGCTTAACGCCTGAAATAACAAGAGTTGATGACTATGCTCAACATTTAAAAAAAACTCGTTCTTTGTTGCCAGATTCTGTCCGTTACTTGGTAGCTGATGGTTATTATTGTCGCTTAAAATTCTGGAATGCTGTACGGGATGCAGATTTAAATTTGATTAGCAAATTAAGGATTGATGCTAACTTAAATTACCTCTATACAGGTGAAAAAAATCCACGAGGCGCTCCTCGCAAATATGATGGAAAGGTTGACTGCAATAATTTAAAGAATTTAACTTTTGTCCAAAAACTTCGACCGGAAGTTAATCTTTATTCATTAGTAGTATGGAGTTATTGTTTAAAATGTGAAATACGTTTAGCTGTGATTTCAGAGCTTCAACCTAACGGTAATATCAAAAATATTTTATTGTTTAGCACCGATATTGCTCTGCCAGCCGAGCAAATACTTGAGTATTATCAGGCCCGTTTCCAGATTGAGTTAATTTTTCGTGATGGCAAACAATTTACAGGTTTATCCGACTGCCAATGTCGTGGTAGTCAACGGCTTGATTTTCATTTTAACTCCAGTCTCATTGCTTTAAATTTGGCAAAATATGAAGCTTATAATCGTCATTCATCTCCGGCTCCCTTTGTGTTTTCAATCTGTTCTTACAAACGCTTAGAATTTAATAGGCATCTACTTTACACCTTTATTAACAAGTTAGATTTAGACCCTAACTTGATTTTAAATCACCCTAACCTCTCGTCAGTCCTATCCTATGGTACTCTTGCTGCTTAAAAACTGTCCGAAGTATTGGATTTAGTGATTGAAGGAGATGAATTGTACACCAAAGTGGAACGCAATAAAGCAGCTTCCAAATCAGAGGGTTGGACGATTGTCTTGATGGAACGAGGGAGTCGATTCCTGTGGGAATTGGCACTGTGGAGAGAAGAACGAACAGCTTTTCCACAAAGCATTAGAGCAATTGGTGGAAGTGATTGAGCGCACTGAGAATCTGACCCTGTTAACGGATGGAGAGCGACGGTATGGGAACCTGTTATTTACGCTCTGTCATGAGGTGTTGCCAGAAGGCAAACCGGGCAGACCGAAAAAGCGATTACGGCGGTTCGTGGGGGTGCGTCTGAAAAATAAAGGGTCGAAGCGACGAGCCGGTCGTCCTCGCCCGAAATATCAAGCTCCGGTTCAAGAGCATCCCGACAGGCTCCACTCGGTCGAAGAGAGTGACATTCATGCCAATCATGTGGAAGCGTTTAACGCCTCACTCAGACGACGAAATTCAGCGTTTCGACCCAGGACGAATACTTATAGTAAAACACGAGAAGACTTGC